>CAMNAD010000034.1 GCA_946530505.1 uncultured Bacteroidales bacterium | reverse complement strand
GGTAGCGACCTTCATGAATCCGGCGATGTTGGCGCCCTTCACATAGTCAACGCTACCGTCGGCACGGGTGCCGAACTTGACGCACTGCTCATGGATGCTCTCCATTATATGATGCAGACGGTCGTCAACCTCCTGTGCCGTCCAGCTGAGGTGAGCCGCATTCTGGGTCATTTCAAGACCGGAAGTAGCCACGCCGCCGGCGTTCACGGCCTTGCCGGGAGCAAAGAGTATACCGTTATGCTGGAAGAAGTGGATTGCTCCGGGCTGGCATCCCATGTTGGACACCTCGCAGCAGCACCAGCAGCCGTTCGCCTTGAGTTCCTTGGCGTCATCCTCGCTGAGCTCGTTCTGGAATGCGCAAGGGAGGGCGATGTCGCAAGGAACGCTCCATGCCTTCTTGCCGGCCACGAACTGTGCCTTGCCGGGGAACTTGACCGCCATGTCCTCAACCTTGTTGCGGTTGGAGGCACGCATCTCGAGCATGTAGTCGTTCATCTCGGGAGTAATGCCATCGGGAACGATGCACACGCCGTCGGGGCCGGAAATGGCCACGACCTTGGCTCCGAGCTGGGTGGCTTTCTTCACTGCACCCCAGGCCACGTTGCCGAAGCCGGAGATTGCGACCTTCTTGCCGGCGATATCCTTGCCTGCCTTGTGGAGAAGGTGCTGGGTGAAATAGAGAGCGCCGAATCCGGTGGCTTCGGGACGAAGGATGGAACCACCCCAGGTCATGCCCTTTCCTGTAAGCACACCGGTGTGATACTCACGGGCGAGTTTCTGGTACATTCCATTCAGGAAACCTATCTCACGGCCGCCTACGCCTACATCTCCTGCAGGGATGTCCTGGTCGGGGCCTATGCAGCGCCAGAGTTCAAGCATGAAAGCCTGGCAGAAACGCATGATTTCCGCATCGCTCTTGCCTACGGGGTCGAAGTCGGAACCGCCCTTTGCTCCGCCCATAGGGAGGGTCGTGAGGGCATTCTTGAATGTCTGCTCGAAACCGAGGAACTTGAGCATGGAAGGGGTGACTGCCTTATGGAAGCGGAGACCTCCCTTGTAAGGGCCGATGGCACTGTTGAACTGCACGCGATAGCCGAGGTTTGTCTGCACCTCGCCCTTGTCATCGATCCAGGTAACACGGAAAGTGAAGATGCGGTCTGGCTCGACCATCCTCTCCACGATCTTCGCCTTCTCGAATTCGGGATGCTGATTGTAAACTTCTTCAATACTTTCGAGCACTTCCTGCACAGCCTGAAGATACTCGTTTTCCCCAGGATGTTTGGCCTGGAGCATCGCCATTATTTCTGACGTTTTCATTGTGTGTTATTAATAAAAGGGTTGGTTTATTTCACTTCCCACGTGGAACCGCTGTTGAGCAGGTCGTCCACGCAGTGTATCTTTGATTTCTGCATCACATCCTTCACCTGGTCGCGCACTCCGTCGTCGTAGGTCACGTCCTTGACGTCGCGGATGACGCCGAGCGCCACAGGGAAATCGGGATACTTCATGTTCGCAAGCATCATATGGATGCCCGCATTCTCGCAATGGGCGTCGTGCACGAGAATGTCGTCCTCGGTGTAGCCATCTTCTCCTATCGTGACCACCTTGAGTCCAAGGCCGTCGAGTACGAGGCCCTTGTCGCGGTTCTTGCCGAAAATCATTTTCTCGCCATGGCGGAGAATGATGGTACGGTCGGCACGGGTGGCTGCATCGGAAATGTCACGATGCGCTCCGTCATTGAAAATCACGCAGTTGGTGAGCATTTCCATGACCGATGCACCGTCGTGCAGGGCAGCCGCGGTCATAATCTCTTCGTTGAGCTTGAGCTCGACGTCCAGGCTGCGGGCGAAGAATGTTCCCTTTGCTCCGAGCACGAGGCTTCCGGGATTGAAGGGATGCTCCACTGTTCCGTAAGGAGAGGTCTTGGTGATCGCTCCGAACTTGGATGTCGGAGAGTACTGACCCTTGGTCAGACCATAAATCTGGTTGTTGAAGAGTATGATATTGATGTCGATGTTGCGGCGTATGGCGTGAATGAAATGGTTCCCGCCGATTGCAAGGGCGTCGCCGTCACCACAGGCCTGCCATACCGTAAGCCAGGGATTCGCCACCTTGATGCCGGTGGAGATGGCCGTAGCACGTCCGTGGATGCTGTGGAACCCGTAGGTATCCATATAATAAGGAAGGCGGGAGGAACAGCCGATTCCGGACACCACCACATAGCGTTCCTTTTCGTAGTTCAGCGCGGAACTAACCTTGGGCAGAGCCCTCTGCAGGGCTGCCAGCACTGCGTGGTCGCCACAACCCGGGCACCAGCGCACTTCCTGGTCAGACTTGAAATCCTTGAAAGATAATGTTGCCATATCAGAGAGCCTCCTTAATTGCGTCCACGAGCTCGCTCACGAGGAACGGCTGCCCCTGGACCTTGCCAAACTTGATGATATTCGCATCGGGGAAGAGCCCGAGCAGGTAATTTGCGAACTGTCCGCTGTTGAGCTCGCAAACCAGCACCTTGTCGAATCCGGACAGGATTGCGCCGGTGTTGCGGGGAACCGGATAAATATAATCGAAATGTACGCGAGAGACCTCCTTGCCTTCTGCACGGACTTCGTTTACGGCAGAGAGTATGTGCCCGTATGTTCCGCCCCATCCGACTACAAGGAGTTTGCCCTTGGCGGGGCCGTCCAGTTCGAGTTCAGGGATGAAACCGGCTATCTTCTGCACCTTCGCCTCACGCTCCGCTACCATAAGCGCATGGTTGGCCGGATCGGAGGAAAGTACTCCGTTGTGGTTCTTCTCGAGTCCGCCTACGCGGTGTTCGAAACCTTTTTGGCCAGGAATCGCCCACTTGCGCACAAGAGTTTCCGGATCTCGCTCGAAGGGCTTGAACTTGCCATCTTCGGGAAGGCTCGTTGCAAACGGAGGTTTTATGGCAGGATAATCCTTCATGGAAGGAATCAGCCACGGCTCGCTTCCGTTGCCGAGGAAACCTTCGGAGAGCATCAGGACAGGAGTCATATGCTCGAGAGCCATCTTGGCGGCATAGAACGCCGTATCGAAGCAGTTCGACGGAGAATGTGCCGCCACTACAGGGATGGGGCACTCGCCGTTGCGGCCGTAGAGGGCCTGGTTCAGGTCAGTCTGCTCGGTCTTTGTGGGAATACCGGTAGAAGGGCCTGCGCGCTGCACGTCCACTACCACAAGAGGAAGCTCCGCCATAACCGCAAGTCCGAGGGCCTCGCTTTTCAGCGAGAGGCCGGGGCCGGAAGTGGTGGTTACGGCAAGATTTCCCGCATAGGATGCTCCGATGGCGGTGCAGATGCCCGCGATTTCGTCCTCGGCCTGCAGTGTCTTGGCACCAAGGCTCTTGTGGATAGCAAGCTCCTCGAGGATATTGGTAGCAGGCGTAATGGGATATGAGCCGCAGAAGAGAGGCAGTCCGCTCTTCTCGGATGCTGCCAGCAGTCCCCAGGCTGTAGCCTGGTTGCCGGTAATATTGCGGTATCTGCCCTTCTTGGGATGAGAAGGCTCGATATGATAGGTATTGGCTATCATCTGCATGTTGGAGGCATAGTTGAAACCGTCCTTCAACACCTTCTTGTTGGGTTCGATTACCTCGGGATGCTTCTTGGCGAACTTCTTTTCGAGATATGTGTATATGTAGTCCAGAGGACGGTCGTATATGAAACAGGCCATACCGAGAGTGAACATGTTCTTACACTTCCGTATAGCCTTGATATCCATGCCGCTGTCCTTGAGACTGAGTTCGGTCAGTTCGGTGATAGGTGCAACTATGAGCACTCTGTCCTCGACGCCGAGTTCCTCGAAAGGATTGTCCGTTCTGAAGCCTGCCTTGCGCAGGCCGGGTTCGTCGAAAGCATTGGAATCGACCAGAATCATTGCGGTGCGCTTGCACCATTTCGCGTTCGCCATAAGGGCTGCGGGGTTCATCGCCACGAGCAAATCGCAGAAATCGCCCGGGGTGTTGACGTCGCTGCTGCCGATATGGACCTGGAAACCGGACACTCCGGAAACGGTGCCCTGAGGAGCACGGATTTCCGCGGGATAGTCCGGGAAAGTGGAAAGCTGATTGCCGTAGATGGCGGACATATCTGCAAAAAGAGACCCGGTGAGCTGCATGCCGTCACCGGAATCTCCTGCAAATCGAATCACAACATCTTTGGCATCAATTACCTTGTGTTGCATTATCAGATTATGTGATGGGTTATAGTTTTAATACTTGACAGCAATGTAGTACTACTGTGCGTTGGCTGCGGCCTGTGCCTGTGAGGCGAGTTCTGCCTGGAGGCTCTCGAGGGTCCTGCCTTCGGGAATACCAAGAGCCTTGCGGCATTCAGCCGTAATGTCGGTGCTCTGCGCCTCGTCGATGTAGAGGATGGATCCGCGGTCGAACACATAGATGTATCCACCGGCCTTGGCGATCTCCTGCATCTTCTCCTGGGCCTTCTTGTAGATGGGTTCCATGAGCTTCTGCTGCTGCTCCTGAAGTTCCTGCTCCACATTCTGGCTGAACTCCTGGATGCGCTGCTGGATCTGGGTAAGTTCATCCTCCTTGGTCTTGCGGGTCGCAGGAGTATAGGAGTTCACGTTCTGCTGATACTTGGCATACTTGTCCTGAAACTCGTTCATCATCTCCTGATAGGATTCCTGTGCATTCTTCTGCGACTCCTGAATTACGGCACGTGCCTGATCGGACTCGGGCATGAGCTGTACGAGTTCCTGGAAATTCACGTGAGCGAACTTCTGAGCCGAAGCTGCAACACCGATGAGCGATACCGCTGCAATCAAAAGAATCTTTTTCATATCTAATCTTAATTAAAATTGTTGTCCTATAATAAAGTGGAACTGGCTGCCGCCCTTCCGTCCGCTGGCGTCAAGATCGAAGCCGTAACCCCAGTCGATGCCGAGCAGGCCAACCATCGGTAAGAAGATGCGCGCACCCACTCCGGCGCTGCGTTTGATCTGGAAAGGATTGAACTTTTCGATAGATGACCAACAGTTTCCACCTTCCAGGAATACCAGCGCAAAGATGGTGCTGGACGGCTGGAGAATGACTGGATAGCGGAGCTCCACGGTGAATTTGTCATATACGTTGCCGGCGTAGGCCAGTCCGTTGGAGTTGTAGGTAGTTCTCTCCTGTGGGGTCAGCGAATAGTTCTCATATCCTCGGAGAGGGATGATATCGGAGCCGTAGGTACTGTAACCCGACATTCCGTCGCCACCGACCAGGAAGCCCTCGAACGGGGAATACCCCCATTTCTTGTTATATCGTCCGAGATAGCCGAACTGAGCCCTGGTCATGAGGACAAGGTCGCCCACGAGCTTGGTATAGCTGGCAGCATTGAATTTCCACTTGTGATACTCGATCCAGCGGAAGCGCTGGTCGGCTGTCCAGGTGCTGTAATCGACGTCCCTCCAGTTGTCGACAGCCACCTTGTTGCCATAAGCGTCATAAGAGTGCTTGCGGAACAAGGAGAAAGGTGGAGTCAACTGCAGGGAGAACGAGAAGTCGGAACCCATACGGGGATAAATCTGCTGGTCGGTGGAGTTTCGCGTAAGGTTCAGCGTGTAGCTGATGTTGTGCGAAAGGCCATCGTCGAAGAAGAAGTATCCCGAATACCAGTTGGTAAGCTTGTATGACTGCCAGCTCAAACCGTTGTACAGCACGAAATAGTTGTCCGGCCACTTTAGACGGTTACCCAGAGATGCCGAGAAACCATAGATTTCCATCATTCGGTCGTGGCTCAGTATCTGAAGATAAGTATTGGAATTGGTCTGACGGGTATAGTATGTAGACAAACTCAGCGAAGTAGGCTTCTTGCCGAAGAGCCAGGGTTCCACGAAACTGGCGGAAAGCGCCGTGTAGTATGTTCCGTTGGTCTGGAAACGGAACGAGAGGTTTTGGGCATCGCCGAGAGGAACAGGCCTCCAGGCATGCTTGTCGAACATCCTTCTTGTCGAGAAGTTGTTGAAAGAAACGCCCGCGGTGGCTACGAAAGTGCGTCCGCCCCATCCGCCGGAAAGTTCCAGCTGGCTGGAAGGCTTCTCGGTTACATTGTACACGAGATCCACCGTATTGTTGTTCTGGTTCGGAATCATTGAATACCCATCCGAACTCATAATGGATTCAGGATCGAACTGGCCGAGCGATGCGATTTCGCGGATGGAACGCTCGAAATCGGTCTGGCTGAAAAGATTGCCCGGACGGGTGAAGATCTGCCTGCGGACAACCTTTTCGCTCGTAAGGTCATTGCCGTTGATTATGATATTGTTGAGTGTCGCCTGCTTGCCCTCGGATATGCGCATTTCCACATCGACGGAATCATTCTGGATATTCGTCTCGACCGGAGTGATGCTGAAGAAGAGGTAACCGTTATCGCGGTACATCTTCGAAATGTCGTACTCATTCTGCTTGCCTCCGCCGAAAATGCGTTTCTCCATTGTGACTATGTCGTACACGTCGCCAGGCTTGATGGCCAGCACCTGGTTGAGCTGATCGGCGTGGTAAACGGAGTTTCCGGTCCAGGTGATATCGCGGAAATAGTATTTGTCGCCCTCTTCTACGGTAATGTCGATACCGAGGCGTCCGGGCTCTATCGTATAAATGGAATCCTTGACGATGCGGGCGTCACGGTATCCGGCTTCATTGAAAGCGCTGATAAGGGTTTTCTTGTCGTTGGGGTATTCTTTGGGATCGAACTTCTTGGTGTGGAAGAAGTTGTAGAATTTGCGGGATTTGGTCTTCTTCATACTGCGGGCAAGCTTGTAGTCCTTGAGATGCTCGTTGCCTATGAAGTTTATATCCTGGACCTTGACCTTTATTCCCCTGTCGACAGCGAAATTGACACGTATCGCCTTCTTGATAATCGTATCCCTCTGCACCTCGGCCTCGACCTTGCAGTCCAGGAAGCCCTTTTCGGCATAATACTTCTTTATGATGTCGGAAGTCGTCTTCTTTACATAGTCCGAGAACTCACCTCCCCTGCGGAGGTTGAGACGCTCCTGAAGGTCTTTTTTCTCGCCGGACTTCACTCCGGTGAACGACCATTTGGAAACCCTTGGGCGTTCGGTAATGACTATATTCAGAAAAGCGGAATCCCTGTCGGCGCTAAGATGGTCTATTTCCATAGAAACATCTTCGAAATAACCCTGAAGCCACAAGCGCCGTACTATGCCGGAAAGTTCCTCGCTGGGAACGGTGACCTCCATCCCCTTCTCCAGGCCTGTAAGTTGAATTATCTGATTCTCACTGAAATAGTTGTTGCCTTTCACGCTGACACCGCCGACCTTGTATTTGACAGGGCGGCTATAATCGACTTCCACTCCCCCCTCCTGGGCGAACGACACAACAGCTGAAAACAGCAAGGCCGACAGAGCAAATATCTTTCTGATCTTCATTCTTTACTTTACTTTTCCATAACGCCTGTCCCTTGAAGCAAATTCTTCGAGGGCAGCCAGGAGGCTATCCTTTCTAAAATCAGGCCAAAGTGTTTCGGTGAACACAAATTCGCTGTATGCAGCCTGCCATAACAGGTAATTGCTGATGCGCTTTTCGCCGGAAGTGCGTATGATGAGGTCCGGATCGGGGATGCCTGCCGTCACAAGATAAGGCTCGATGCTGCTGCCGCCTTCCGCCGCCATACGGTCAGCTGCCTGCTGTATGTCCCATTTGCCGCTGTAGCTCACGAAAACAATCATCGTAAGGCCGGTATTGCCGGCTGTCTGTTCTTCGAGATGCGACACGGCGGCGTTCAACACAGGGTCCAGACGTCCGCGGTTGCCAAGTGCGAGGAAACGCACATTGTTGCGCATCATTGTCTCATATTCGTTCGCTACAGCCTTGAACATCAGTTTCATAAGTGCATCCACCTCTTCCTGGGGGCGGCCCCAGTTCTCTTCCGAGAATGCAAAAAGGGAGAGATATGGAATGCCCCACTCAGCACAGGCTTCAGTTATTACGCGCACGCTCTCAATGCCTTCGGCATGGCCGAATGCTCGTTCTTTGCCGCGCTCTTTAGCCCAGCGGCCGTTACCATCCATTATGATGGAGATATGTCGGGGTAGTTTTTCCGGAAGCTGCATATCAATCTACTGTATTTCGTACATCCTGCCCCCAGAAGAAACGGGTTTTGAGGGCATCTATGAAATTCGACTTGCCCAGGCTTACACGCTTGAGCGGGAAAGGAGCCGCTACCGCACGCACAACCGTGCCGCATGACACGCGGTAGCTCCGGTTGTCCAGACTGAGTATCATACTGCCACTGCGGGACTTGCCCCGGAACTCGACAACAGCATCCCTGGGCACTACCATAGGACGCAGATTCAAATTATGGGGAGCCACAGGTGTAATCAAACGCACCGATGCGGCAGGAAGACAGATGGGGCCTCCTGCACTCAGGCTGTACGCGGTAGAGCCGGCGCTGGTAGCGACCAGCAGACCGTCCGCCCAGTATGTGGGGAGATGATTCCCGTTAACCAGGACATCTACCCCGAGCATTGCGGCGGTGTCGCGATGCAGGCCGATTTCGTTCATGGCATAGGGCCATAAGCCCGGGATATCCGTTCCTTCGCATTCAAGCTTGAGCATATCAAGCTCTTCTACTTCCCATTTGCCGCCAAGTATGGCTTCCGCGGCATCCTCAGGCGAATTAGCGGCCAGAAAACCCATACGGCCGAAATTGATACCGAGGATGGGGAGCCCGGCCTCGTACACACGGTGCGCCGCACTGAGGAAGGTTCCGTCCCCGCCGAAGCTGAGCACCAGCGCAGTTCCCTCCTGCACGCTTTCGCTGCCCAGGATTGCATAAAGATCCACCCCTCCGGCTTTCAGGCGGCCCAGAAGATTCTCTATCCGCTCGTCTCCCTTGAGGGCTTCTTTCTTTATGTAATATCCAATTTTCATTTTAACCTACAAATTTAACATTTATTTACGATTTTCATCGGTTTTTGCTACTTTTGTATCATTATGACAAAGCTAAGCGTCAATATCAACAAGATTGCAACCCTGCGCAATGCGCGCGGAGGCAATATGCCGGATGTGACTCTGGCTGCGCTTAATTGCGAAAAATTCGGCGCACAGGGCATTACCGTCCACCCCAGGCCGGATGAAAGACACATACGCTACAGTGATGTCCGTGCCATTCGTCCCCTGCTCAAGACAGAGTTCAACATAGAAGGAAATCCCTCGACCGGATCTTTTCAGGATCTTGTAATGGAGGTCGTCCCCGACCAGGTGACCCTGGTCCCCGACGCACACGATGCAATTACTTCCAACGCCGGCTGGAATACAATTGCAAACAAGGAATTCCTCAGTGGATTGTGCGGGATGTTCCATACAAAAGGCATACGTGTTTCGATTTTCATCGACCCGGTTCCGGAAATGGCAATAGCTGCGAAAGCCTGCGGTGCAGACCGTGTCGAATTGTATACAGAAGCCTATGCGGCGGCTTATGCAACGGGGCGCGAAGCAGCCATCGCCCCCTACCTGCTCACCGCAGAGGCTGCCAGAGAAGCCGGCCTGGGGCTTAATGCAGGGCACGACCTCAATCTCGACAACCTCGGATACTTCATCCGCACGATTCCCTGGACAGACGAAGTTTCGATAGGGCACGCCCTTATATGCGACGCCTTATATCTCGGGCTGGAGAATACTATTAAAGAGTACTTGGCACGGATTTCAGAATAATTTCTTTATCTTTGTAAGCTAATACAACGCGAAAACAATATAAAAACAACAATATGAAGAAAATCGCTCTCATCCTCAGCGCCGCCGCATTCGTGCTGGCCGCTGTCTCTTGCAACAATGCAAAAACCGCCGAAACCGCCACTGAAGGTGCGGCAGCCAACGAAGGACCCGCAGCAGGAGCCATCGTTTATTTCAATCTGGACCGCGTGCTCGAAGAATATGACATGGCTAACGACCTCCGTTCAGTGGTTGAGACCAAAGTTGGCAGCATCCAGCAGGAAATCAACCGCCGTGGCAGCAAGCTCGAAAAAGATGTGAAGGCTTTCCAGGACAAGATCGACAAGGGCCTGCTTACCCGCAGCGTCGCGGAAGTCCAGGGCCAGAAACTGCAGGAGCAGCAGAACAACTTCCAGCAGTATGCAGCCCAGAAGCAGCAGGAAATCGCCGAGGAGCAGCAGGTTATGCTCAACCAGATCGCCGATGCCATCAAGTCTTTCCTCGATGAGTACAACGCCGACAAGAAGTACGCCATGATCATCAGCACCCAGGGTGCAGTACTTCCCGCTCCCGTTGCAGCCGCCGACCCTGAGCTCGACATCACCGACGACATTCTCGAAGGCCTCAACGCCGCATATGTAAAGACAAAGGCAAAGGAGAACAAGTAATTTGAGAACGGCAATCCTGTCTGCGTTCCATCCCTTCAGAGGAGGTATCGCCCAGTTCAACGGAAACCTCTATCTTGAGCTGGGAAAGACAGCAGACGTAAAAGCCTTCAATTATTCCCGGCAGTATCCGGGATTCCTATTCCCCGGCAAGACCCAGTATGTGGGCGCCGGGGATAATTCTTTTCCCATCCCTTCGGAAGCCGTACTCGACACAGCGAATCCGCTTAACTGGCCGGGCGCAGCCAGGAAAATACGCCGGTGGCAGCCCGACCTGCTTCTGATGCGATATGTGATGCCATACTTCGCTCCATCGCTGGGTTACGTGGCCCACAGGCTCAAAGGAGGGCCATGCAAGGTCGTAGCAATCGCCGACAACATTATCCCGCACGAGAGGCACATCATCGACAAGCCATTCACCAGGTACTTCCTGAGCGGACTTGACGGGTGCATCACGCTTTGCGACGCAGTTGCAGAAGATTTGCGGAAGTGGGCTCCGGACCTGCCCTGCAAAGTGATCTTCCACCCCCTCTATTCTCACTTCGGCGAGAAACTCCCAAGGCTCGACGCCGAACGCACGCTCGGGCTCGAGCCCGGCAGAAAGAATCTGCTTTTCTTCGGTCTGATCCGCGAGTACAAAGGTCTGGACATTCTTCTGGATGCATTCAATACCCTTCCGGAAGACTACCAGCTTATCATAGCCGGAGAATGCTACGGTCCGTTCGACAAGTATCAATCACAGATTGACGCTTCCCCGGCGAAGGACAGGATACATTTGTTCCTTCACTATATCGACGACGCCGATGTCAAGACTTATTTTTCTGCCGCCGACCTCACGGTTCTCCCCTACCGCAGCGCCACCCAGAGCGGTGTGAGTTCTGCATCCTACCACTTCGAAGTCCCAATGGTGGTTACCGGTGTAGGCGGTCTTAAGGAAACAATAGGCGATACAGGCACGGGACTTGTTGCAGACAAAGTTGATGCCGCAGGCATAGCAGAAAAAATACAGGACTTTTTTGCTGACGCCTCACTGAGGGAAAAGTGTGTCGAAAGCATACGACACGAGCGGGAAAGGTTGTCGTGGACAGGCTTCTCGCAAGAATTGCTTAAATTTGCAGACAAGTTATGAGTAAGAAATTCATTGCTGTCATATTCCTGGCCGTTTCACTCGCCTGCACACAGGCTGCAGCGCAGCTGTACCCTACACCCGAAGTCAAAATCTCGCAGGACAAGGTAAGGGTGAACGGCAAGAGCTATTATGCTCATGTAGTGACCGATAAGCAGACTTTATTCTCGATCAGCAAGGCTTACAACGTGAGTCTGCAGGACATTTACGATGCCAACAAGAATCTGGATCTTGAGAATGCCGGTTTGAAATCCGGACAGGTCATTTTCATTCCCACGCAGGGCACGAAGCCCGCGGAACCTTCCGAAACTGTTTCCAACGCCCCCGTAGAACCGGTTATCCCGGACAAGAAGCCAGGGGTGGACAAGAAGGATTCAGGCAGCGCCCTGGACCGCTGGCTCTATCCGGGCAAGTACCGCACCGACTCTTCCGCGTCGCTTCGCGACCCTATACGGGAAAATGCTTCAGAGGGAGTATCTCCTTCTGAACCTGACAGTTTGGTTGTACGAACTGATTCCAGTGCATTCGTGCTGGACATTCCGCAGACGATAACAGTCGCAATGGTCCTGCCATTTACCAGCAGCAAACTTTCCGACAACAGCGTTGACTTCTACACAGGGGCGCTGCTTG
>CAMNAD010000033.1 GCA_946530505.1 uncultured Bacteroidales bacterium | reverse complement strand
GTGTTCTACGTCGCCTCGAATGAGAGTACGGAGGTGAGCGGCACGCGCGAACTCATAGAGAAACTGGACGGCACGCGTCCCTGGCAGCAGCAGAGCGAGTGCGACGGCATACACGACGGCAGCCCCTATGTGCAGGTGAATCCCATGCTGCACTACCTCGACCAGGCATCCCCGCGCGGCAGCCGCGTGAACGGCTTCAATCCGGAGTACGGATTTACGGGAATGCCGCATTATACCTCGCTGCAGAGGTTCCTGCGTCCGGAGGAGATCTGGCCCATGGACAAGAGCGTGTGGGATTATCTGGACGGCAGCGGATTCGGGAAGGTGACGACCACAGTGAAGGCGCTGGCTGACAATTACGGCGAGTCTTCGTCAATCAAGGAGTACGGCTGGAAGACCCAGTTGCTGAGCGCGATGAATTCGAAGGCGATCTGGGACGTGTGGAATTACAACAAGCTGTGGTACGGCGACCGCTACTGCACCGGAACCTTGTTCTGGAGCCACGCGAGCCCCATCCCCATGATAAAGAACCATATGTGGGACTGGTATCTGATCCCGACGGCATCGTTGTATCATACGATGCATGCGCTGGAGCCGGTGCATGTGCAGTACGACTATCTTAAGAATACCGTGTCGGTGTATAACGACGCTCTGAGCGGGCTGTCGAATCTGACCGTGGTGGCGCGGCTATACGATCTTTCGAGCAAGAAGCTGGCGACCTGGACGGTGCATGGCGTGAATGTGGTGGGGGATGGCGTGGCCTGCGACGTGATGCGCCTGTCGTTCCCGGACAAGATCACTCCGGTGCATTTCATCGCGCTGGAGCTTCGCGATGCCAAAGGCAATGTGTTGTCGAAGAATTTCTACTGGAGGTCGACGGCGAAGTATGTCGAGGGCACCCTGACCGGGCCTTGTGCTTCGGGCTTTGAGAGTCTGGCATCGATGCCGAAGGCGTCGGTGAAGGCTACTCTGGCAAAGCGTTCCGGCGATGGTGTACTGTATTTCGATGTGACCCTGCGCAACGGCGGTTCTAAGATCGCTTTCTTCAACGAGGTACTGCTGCTCGGCGACGACGGCCTGCCGGTGCCTTATACCTTTACTTCGGATAATTATTTCTCTTTGCTTCCCGGTGAGAGTCAGACGGTTACGCTGGAGATAGCCTGCGAGGATGCTCCCGCGAAACCGGTGGTTCACGTCGAGGGCTGGAACGTGGCGGAGAAGGTTCTGCGCTAGAGATAGAAGTCTTTTGTGAGGGCGGCATAGGCAGGGGTTCTGTCTGTGCCGTTCATCAGTATGAGTTCTGACGGGCTGTCCGGCGTCCGGCGGGGCGTCCGGCCTTCGCGGCAGAATTCTGCGATAATGCGGCTGGGGACCTTGCGGGCGGTGGTGCGTATGCGCAGGATCCGGAAGGACCTGAGGCCGAAGGATGCGGCGTAGCGGAGGAGGGGCTGTTCTTCGGAGGCGGGGAGAATCAGGGAGAGGGTGCCGTCAGGGGTGAGGTGCGAGGCGGCGAAAGCGCAGATTTCGCGGTAGGACAGGGTGTCGGTGTGTCGTGCTGTGCTGCGCCGGGCGTCGGGGGCTTTCAGGGAGGCTTCGAAGTAGGGCGGGTTGGAGAAGATGGCGGCAAAGAGGTGTTTTTCTTCGGGACAGGCGGGAAAGGGCCGCTGTCCGCCGAGGGCGTCGACCAGTCGGCATTCCCGCCTTTCGCAGGATTCTGCAGCTTTGGTGTCGCCGGCAAAGGGCCCGTCTTCGCCCGTAAAGGGACTCAGTACGGGCATTGCCGGCTCAACGCAACGTGTCATTTTCTCCAAATCGTTCAGTGAGAGCGCTTTTGCGTGGAGGGAGGGAGCCCAGGGGGAGGCGGCGAAGTTGGCACTGGCTTCGGTGATGGCGGCGGGGTCGATGTCTATTGCCAGGATCTTGAAGTGTGGCTGGGTGCCGGATGGCTTTCCGGGCGCTTCTCCGGGCATTCCTTGTGATTTGATGTGGTCTGCGAGGCGCTGGGCGGCCATCAGAGCAATGACGCCGGTGCCGGTGCCGATGTCCAGCAGGTGCTGGACATCTCCTGCTGTTTGCGGGGGCTCTGCCCCCGGGACCCCCGGCGCTTCGCTTTTGTCGCTCCGCTCCTGCCGGACATCTCCTGCTGTTTGCGGGGTGGTGTCGGGAAGGGTCAATGCGGCGCCGAGGAGGACGGCGTCGGTGCCGACCTTCTGCGCAGCCAGTTCATTCCGGACCTCAAAACGCTTGAACCTGAAAACTTCCATTTGATCTGCAAATATAGCAAAACTGTAGCACTGCCGACGTGGTGATGGAGCTGGAGTGAGGGCTGAAAGAGGCGTCCGGAATTCACCGATCCGTATGCAAAACGGCCCTTTTTGCATACAACTGCGACTTTATTTCGTTTGTACATCCGTTATGGGAGGTGTTGAATCGCCGTACCAGTTCACAGCGACGACACAATCAGGATCGTCTTTTCCAGCGTGCCACGCGTCTTCCTGTCCAGCAGCACTTTACGAAAAATGACCCCGCTCAGATTTGTTGGGGTCATTTTATGCAATCTACTGTAAATCAGCTTGTTTTGTAGCATGCCGGCCAGAGATTAAGGAAGCGGCCGAGGAACAGACGCTCCGCGGCATTACCCCCGTGCCCAAAACCTGCCAAAACGGGCACCAACACCTCAAATTCTACCCTTCCGTGCCAGAAATGCCACTTTTCGGGCACGGGGTTTCTGGGATTGAGGACGTTGCAGTCGACGAAGCACTCCGTCACCCCAGTCGGGCAGTTATGTTGCTTATTTACAGCGCTTTCCTGAAAACAAATCGGCGGAATAAGACGATTTGTTTTCAGGAAAATATTGATAATCAACAAGTTGGCTGCCCGGATAAAATCTTCACCACCGGTCTACAAGGGGAAATCCGCAGTACCGCCAACAAAACTACAGCGCCGGCCTACAGGAATTCGCCGTCGCGCATGGTGAGGGTGCGGTCGCAGAGGGAGGCGAGGCCGGGATCGTGGGTGACGATGACGATGGTCTGGCCGAGGCGGTCGCGAAGGCTGAAGAAGAGCCGGTGGATTTCATCTTTGGTGGCGGAGTCCAGATTGCCGGTGGGTTCGTCGGCGAACAGCACCGCAGGACGGTTGATCAGGGCGCGTGCGATGGCGACGCGCTGCTGCTCGCCGCCGGAGAGTTCGGAAGGTTTGTGGGAGGCACGTGCGTCCAGGCCGACTTCGTGCAGCAGGGCATGTGCAGCCGCCGTGGCATCTTTCGATGATCTGCCGGCAATAAGTGCGGGGATCATCACGTTCTCCAGGGCGGTGAATTCCGGGAGGAGATGGTGGAATTGGAAGACGAAGCCGATGCGGCGGCCGCGGAAGGCTGCAAGTTCGCGGCTGCTGAGCGAGAAGACGTCCGTTCCGTCGATGAGTACTCTTCCGCTGTCGGGGGTGGAGAGGGTGCCGAGTATCTGGAGGAGGGTGGTTTTGCCTGCGCCGGATGCTCCGGTGATTGCGACCACTTCTCCTTCTCCGGCGGCAAAGTCCACTCCGCGAAGAACCTTGAGTGCCCCGAAGGATTTGCAGATGCCGTTGGCACTTATGATAGTGTTTCCTGTCATCAGAACAAAGTGAAGAATCTTCGCAAATATAGCAAAAAATCACTATCTTTGTTGGGATAGAACGGGGTGTGGCGCAGTTGGCTAGCGCATCTGCTTTGGGAGCAGAGGGTCGTGTGTTCGAGTCACATCACCCCGACGAATGAAGTGTTTACGCAGAATACTGGTTTTGGCCTTCCTGCTTTTGGTAGGGAGTGTGAGTTCGTACGCTTCATCGGAGAGTCTGAATCTCCGCTTCAGGTTTGGCAAGAGCGAGACGGACGTGAGCAGTCTCGAGACCCTGCTTTCCGGAGAGAAGGCGTCGCAGATAAAGTCCATCGTCATAAAGGGCTGTTCTTCTCCAGACGGGCCATATTGGGTGAACAAGGACCTTGCAGCCAAACGCGCCTCTTATATTTATAATAAGGTAAAGGAGATTTGCCCGGGCCTGGATTCTACGGCTATACGCGTGGAAACCGTTGCCGAGGACTGGAGCGGGGTGGAAGCATGGCTGCGCCGTTGCAATAAATCATATAAAGACGAAGCAATCAAGATCGTGACAAGTGGGGAGAAAAAAAGTAGGGAGGAAAAATTGCAGGATCTTTGGGCGGGAGAAGCCTGGGACGACATGATGCGTTCTGCGTTCCCGGCGCTCCGCTGTGTAAAGGTTTCCGTAGAATACGAGCAACCTAAAGCATCACTTGAGGTGGCGGAGGAGGGAAGCCCCGAAATTGTGCCTGCTGACAGTAATCCGGTGAGAATTCTGTTCCCTGCGGGAATACGCTTTATTCAGGCGAATTATGCAAACAATGCCGTCCAGATGCAGAAATTGAGCGAGATTGTCCGCAGCGGCAAGTCTCTGAGAATCGATTCTTATTCTTCTCCTGAAGGAGACCCTGTGTGCAACGCTGCTCTCGCGAAGAACAGGGCGGAGTGTGTCCGGAAGTGGATAGTAGAGAATCTCGGAGTTCCTGCGGAGAAAATCAGTGTGGTTTCGCGGGGAGAAGACTGGGGTGGTCTTCTTCGTGAAGTGCGCGACAATTACAATGGAGAGAATAGCGATGTAGTGGTTTCGACTCTTTCTGACGAGGGCTTGTCCAATGCTTCGAAGAAAGCTTCAATACGGTCGTTGGATGCCGGTGCCACTTGGAGGAACCTGGTCCGTGAGCATATGGCTGGTTTACGTGCAGTCTATATCAGCGTAGAATAAAAAATAGGCCACAGATGTCTCTGTGGCCCGAATGTTTCAATTTTAAATGTTACAAAAGCTGTAATTGTGTGGCAACGCAATTCACCAGCTTCTCCATTATGATTGGCTTTGTGATAAAGTCATTCGCTCCCATCTGGTAGCCGCGGACTATATCTTCCGTAGAGTTGAGTGCGGACAAGATCACTACACGTATATCGCTTGTTTCCGGATTCTCCCTGACGCGGCGCAGAACCTCGAAACCATCTATTTCGGGCATCATGAGATCCAGAAGTATCAGGTCCGGCTTTTCCAGGCTTATTTCTTCCATTGCCTGCCGACCTCCGCTTGCTTTCCTTATGCGGAATTTGAACCTGGCAAGCATTTTTTCAACAAGAATGAGATTCAGGGGTACGTCGTCAACTGCCAGGACGTTATATTTCGAGAAATCAATCATTATTCTTTTACTTTTTGCCTCTCCATCGAAGCTATCCACACCTTTGGAGTCATTCCTGTAACCTTCTTGAAGGTCGTATTGAACGAAGATGCACTGAGGAATCCGCAGGACCGTGCAATTTCATCCTGTTTTGCTTCGCGGTGGGAGAGTATATACTGCTCTGCATAGTCAATACGCAGAGTATTAATGAGTTCCGGGAAGCCCAGATTGTAGGTATTGTTTACCAGCTTCGACACGTAGGTCTTGTTGGAATTCAGCCTGTCTGCCACGTCGTCCAGGGTTAGTCTGGGATGCAGGAACATATGTTCATCCATCATAAGGTGTTGGAAGCGCGAAATAAGACTGTTTTCGTCCCAGGAATCGGACACTGCAGTGAAGATGTTGTTCGCCATCTGTGGCGACGCATTCTCATCTTGTGAAGCTGCACGCCATTCTTCTATGTGGAGATTCTCCCCGATTCTCTCCTGAATACGTTTAAGCGCTTCTTCTTCAGCCTCGTCCAGCAGGTCGTTCAGCATTGCTTCTACAACTGCGTCTTTGTTTTCTTTTCCGTAGTTGTAGCGGATGAGCAGGCGGTAATCCCTCCAGCTGACGTTGACCTTGGATCCGAACAATGCGTTCAGCCCGAAAAGCAAGGCGGAAAACAGCAGTAGCGTGGCAGTTGTTATCTGAATCCATAAATCCAGCGCATAAAGGTTGTATCCGAAACCTATTCTTACCGCCATGACGCCCATTGGAATCATTGCAACGGACATCTGAAGGCGTGCAAGGCTTATTTTCTGTCCTCGGAAGAACTTGATCAGCGTGCCTATCAAAAGTCTCCTCTGCCTCAGCATGGCCACAATGAATCCCAGCAGAATAACAAGTTCTATGGCAAGTATCATATTATAAATGTCAACCGTGATTGTATGGAACAATTCATCGGCTTCCTTGCTGTTCAGTAAAGACAGAACAGTCCCGGCAGTGAACAATGCTGCCGGGATGACTACCCACATCACCGTTATCGGATGGCTCCGCGGGGAGTGCATCAATCTGCGCAAGTATGTGATCAGCAGTGGAATGACACTTGGACCGGCCAGCATTCCGGTGATGGTGGCTATGGTATCCATCGAGGAACCGCTTTCCAAAACTACGTGGCAGGCTTCCGAATATATATACAATCCACACGCGGTAAACAGAGCAATAAACAGGTGGAAAGTATCTGTCCTGGATGCTACCATCAGATGGATGAGCACCCAGAACAGGCAAGCTGCTACCGACGTGAAGAAGTACAGTGAAATCATCAGAAATCGTCGTTATTTTCGTAGATAGTTGTCTCCCAGTCGCCTATTGCCGGGGCAAAAGTAATCTGTCGGTATATTGAACTGAGATCGATGCCGATATGGAAGGTGTACTGCTTTCCGTAGACGAAAGTGTTGTCCGGCAGCAAACCGTAGAGCATATACTTGTGAACCTGGTTCTTAAGGGGCTCATAGTAGAAACCGTTGTGGGTAAATCCATCGACGTCGAAAACTACTTCAACATACTGTTTGCCAATCTCGATGTCGTCCGGGATGGAGTAGTAACGATGGCTGTCGACCATATGGTCTACCAGAGTGTCGTATCCGACGAACTTTTCCTCATTCGATCCGACACCTACCTTGGCATCTCCGTCGAAGATGACAATCTTCCTGTAATATGCCTGCTTGTGCCAGGTGCCGCTGTTATTAAGGACATCGTTTACGTAAACACCGGCCTGTGCGACATTCACAGCTGTCATCTTGCGCAGGTGAATGAGGCCTTGAAGAGTCTCGTCAGGAGTGATATCACAGATTTTGTAACCTATATCATTAGTAATGTGCTGAAACACTAATGGTATCATATTCAATTGGTTAATAGCTTTTTCTACAGTTTTTGATACCAGCGGACCGGCTTCTGTCTCGCTTACGGAGTAGGGGATGGAGTAGTTCTCAAGATTATCACCGTAATTGACAGACTCTACGTGAGGATAATAAGCACTGAAGCTGATCTTGTTGGAAGAAGACCAGAGATAATTGTCGAACATTCCGCTGTAACCGCTGCCGTCGCTTTTCACTGAAGCATTGTCCAGAACCAGCCGCCCGTTCTCGTAGTCGATACCTATGAGTCCGAGAGGAATATCGGAATTCATGGTTGCAATTTTATCCGCATCATCAAAAGCGGCTTTGGTCATAATTCCTGAACGTGACTTTTCAACAACTTTCCCCTCTCGCGTAACCATGATGTCGAAATCAATCTTCGATTTGTTTGCGCCTATTTCCTCTATTGAGGGGACATCGTCTATTTTAGAACACGAAGCCGCAATGGCTAAGACGGATAATCCGGAAAGTGCTATTGTCTTGATCTTTTTCATAACTCATTGCCGGATAGTATATAATTACTATCTCTGATGCAAAGATAATCATATTTTTTATAAATCCAAAACTTTTTTGTTAAAAGTTGAAAAATTATCAAGAATTCAAAAAATCGTATCCTCGACACTCTGTATCAGGCAGTTAATTGGAGTTGTGTTATTGAATCCGCAATCCGAGAGCAATATAATGCCTTTTTATATATTATATATAAGGTATATGTTTAAAAATTGGGGGGGGGTGCTTCTTTTTATGAAATCAAAATAATTTTTGAAAATAATTGTAAAAATTGTTGGATAATAAAAAATTTTGTATTATCTTTGCACTTGGAAACGATTAAGTAGTGTTATTACACTTTTGCTTGTGTTTGGCTTATTTGAAACTTTCCACTTTTAAAAGCAACGAAGTTAGGTTAGCAAGCATCTACTTTTACATGACAAGAATGATGAACATTTCCAACAATGTCTGCGGGACGGCCCTCAAGCTCGTCCTTTCGGTCGTTGCTATGTTTGTCGCTTCTTTTTTTATACGCGCGCAGGAGTCCGCCTTGCGTATCTACTACAAGTTTGATGACGCTGCCGTCATAAGCAACTATCTTTCCAACGGCCAGGAGTTCGCAAAGCTCGATGCTGCAATTGCCGGTGGCAACGCCCGGGACTTTGAGATCGTCACCTTCTCTTCTCCTGAAGGCAACTTCGATTACAATTCCCGTCTCGCCCGCCGCCGCGCCGAGTCGCTTCGCAGTTGGATCGTTGCCAGGTATCCCCAGTTGAACGGCAGGATATCCATCGCTCCAAGTGGTGAATCCTGGGATGACCTGCGTGTCAAGGTTGAATCGGATTCCCGCCTTTCTTCAGTAGTCCGTTCTAACGTCCTTGCCATCATCGATTCTGACAAAGCTGCCGATGCAAAGGAGGCTGCACTCAAGGCAATGCCTGAGTATAATGCTCTTTATGCCAATTATTTCCGCACGCTTCGTTTTGCTGAAATACGACTTGCAGCGGCTTCTGAGATTACAAATCCTAAAGAAATTGTCGCATCGGAGGCAGAAATTGTCGCATCTTCCAACGCCGCTCAGCAGCACGACTATGCATCTGCGCGCAATTTGTGGGCAGATGTCATTTTCGCCCTCCGTTCCTCTACCATCGACAGCGGTTCTTACAGCAACCGCGCAGTCCTTGCCGCCATCGCATCCATGCTGGAGGGCAAGTCTGTCGATGATGTCGCTGCCATCAATATAGTTTCTTCCGCATCTCCCGAAGGTCCTCTGGCGATCAACGACCGCCTTTCCATCCAGCGTGGCCAGGCCCTTCGCGATTATATCGTATCCTCTTATCCTGAGCTTTCAGGAAAAATTTCAGTACGTTCTGCCGGTGAAGCCTGGGACGAACTCAAGGCCGCTGTAGAGAGCGATCCTTCTCTCTCGGATGCATCCCGAAGCAAATTACTCTCCATCATCGTTTCCAATGCCGAGGCTGATGCCAGAGAGGCGAAACTGCGTGCTCTCCCTGAGTGGAAACACCTGTTCGAGGACATTTTCCCTTCACTTCGTTATGCGCGTATCAATGTCAGCATGAACGAGGCGCCGGCAGACAATACTGTTGTACCTGCAATTGAAGGTCAGGGCGACATCAAGGTCGACGACGAGACTGTCGCTGTGACGGATACTACCATGCATCTCACTGATACAACGGTAGTTATCCCTGTCCTGCCGGTCGTTCCCGCAGTTGAACCTGCCGATACTGCCGCAACAGCTCCTGCAGATACTGCTGCAACAGCTCCTGCAGATACTGCCGGCCTCGATACCGCTGTATCTTCTTCCACCGGCACCAAGACCGGGACTGCTGAGATCCGCCCCTGGAAGACAATCGCCGCGGTCAAGACCAACCTTCTTTATGACGCTGTCACAGCACTCAACTTCGAGGTGGAGGTTCCTATCGGCAGGCGCTGGTCCGTCATGGCAGAAGATATCTTCCCTTGGTGGGAAACCGGTAACAAGTACTGCTTCCAGATGTGGGAGATCGGTTTAGAGGGTCGCTACTGGCTCAAACCTTGGGATGTAAACGGCACCGAGAAGCTCCGCGGCCTGTTCGGTGGCATATATGCAATGTCAAGCAAATACGACTTCCAGTACGACAAGAGTGTCAACTATCAGGGTGAATACTGGTCTGCAGGCATTACTGCAGGATATTCCAAGCCTATCGGCAGGAAAAAGAGAGTCAATCTCGAGATGAGCCTTTCCCTCGGATACCTCGATTCTCCCTATCGTCACTATATGCCTACCGACGATTATTCCAAACTGATCAGGGATCCTTACAATGTGGGAAAAGTCAAGTACTTTGGACCTACCAAGGCCAAGATCAGCCTCGTCGTTCCTATCAACGTTCCCCGCAAGAAGGAGGTGAGCCATGAATAAGACAGCATCACGTATACTTCTGGCCATCACCCTTGCAGCAGCACTCTGCTCCTGCCACCGCCGTCCTCTGGAAGATATGCAGGAGAAGGTGAAGATCCGCGTTGCAGTGAACGTCAAGGCTGTTGCAAATGTTACTACCAACATTTATAACGAGAAAATACCTGTTCCGAGTCTCAATACCGACATGATGCGCGTTATGGTGTATGATACCAACACCAAGAACCTCCTTACCCAGGCCTTCATTTCCAGCAAGTCCTATGATGAGGATGGAAATCAGGTGCTCAGCGGCGACCTCAGCATCAGCTTCGGCACTTATGACTTCCTGGTTTACAACTTCGACACTCCTACCACCCTCGTCACCAGCGAAAACAACGAGAATAGTATTCTTGCTTATACTCAGGAGATTTCATCTGCGATGAGGGCTCGTCTCTTCGGTAACACAAAGGCGGATACCGATGAATACGGCAACATTCTCAACGAGCCCGACCATCTTGTCGTGGCACGCGAGCACGATCTTGTGGTTTCTCCTCACGACACTGTGGTCGTGATCAAGACTACCGCCACCACCATCATCGACACATATTACCTGCAGATACATGTAGAAGGCATGCAGTTCGCATCCTCCGCAACCGCGGTCATCTCAGGACTCTCGCCTTCGAACAGGTTCGGCCTCAACCTCCGTACCGACGATCCTACTGCATCGGAGGCTTTCGACCTCTACAAGAGCACGGACGACAATCTCCCCGGAGAAAACAAGGACGTCCTCTGTGCAGTATTCAATACTTTCGGAAAGATTCCCGACGTAACATCCAACCTTTACGTTACCTTCAACGTAATCGATACCGCCGGCAATCTCGTGACTTACACAACTTCGCTTGATACTGTATTCAAGACAGAAGATGCAATTGAACGCCACTGGCTCCTGATCAACGACACATTCGTGATTCCGGATCCTGGTGTAAAACCTAACCCCGGCAACGGTGGTTTCCAGCCTCAGGTTGATGATTGGGAGGAAGAAGAAGGAAATATGATTTTGTAACATTGAATGAATATTAAAACAATAAATGAAAAAGTGGTTTAACATAGCAGTTTTCGTCACCCTGGTGAGCTTCGCAGCTTGCACCAAGGTGGAGAACAACGGTGCACCAGAGCGTATCTCCTACGCCGTGGGCAGCTACGCTGCAACCACCAAAGCCAGCGAGTACCGCGCGGCCGAAGGCCTGGACAACTTCCAGAGCAAGTCCTTCCTCCACGCAGAGGGCGCAGCCGTGGGCACCGACTTCTTCACTTCCACTATTTCATGGGATGGTGCAACTTGGGCCCCTGAGCGTGACTACTACTGGCCCAAGCATCCCCAGAGCTATCTCAACTTCGTGTCCTGGTATGCAAACGACGGCAGCGTCAACATCACCCCCGACACCGTTACCGAGACAGCTTTCGAAATCAACGACCGCACAGTGGGGGCAAACGACCGCATCCTCGTCGCCGATGAAGCCTGGATCCAGAAGGCCAACAGCACCACCTACTACACTTCCGGTGTCCCCACCCTTTTCCGTCATGTGCTCGCACGCGTTAAAGTCAATTTGAAGGCCACCACCCTCACAGACCCTGAAATCGCGAACGTCACATACGAGGTCGCCCTCCAGAACGCCAAATTCCAGGGAGTCTTCCAGCAGGGCACAATGAAGCTCGTCAACGCTCCCCTTGCCGATACCGGCACCCGCCAGTGGTACAGCACCGAAAGCGCCACCTACCTGTGGAAGACGGCAGCCGGCAGCGACAGCGCAGACATCGAGTACGTGAACTCTAACACTGTTATCGGCACGGATTACACCACCATACTTGCAGAGCGCAGCTTCATCCCCCAAAACCTTGGGGATGCAATCAAGATGGTCCTCACTTACTCAGTGACTACAAAGAGCAACGGAACCGATACCTCCACAGAGACTGACATCCCTGCAACCATTACAATGAATACAATCAAGAACACCTCTGACGTAGCTATTAATCAGTGGGTTCCCAATAAGATATACACTTACAATATCGCAATCAACCCTATTGGCAGAGAGATATTGCTGAACCCTGTCGTAGAAAGCGAATGGAGCTTCGAAGAAGACATAAATGTAACGGTTGAATAGAATAGAAAAAGTAAAACAAATAAAACACAAAAAAGAAATGAAAAAGCTTTACACAATCCTCGCAGTTGCCGCCCTGGTAGGCGCAGCATCCTGCACCAAGGTGGAGACGGA
>CAMNAD010000032.1 GCA_946530505.1 uncultured Bacteroidales bacterium | reverse complement strand
CTTCATACCCTTGGCGACGCCGTAGGTCATTTCACCCACAGCCGCCGCATTGGCATCGTTGGTAAGGGATACGGGGATGCCTCCGCAGGCCTCGGAAAGTTTCTGTGCGAACTTGACCTCGCCGTGAGCAGCCCAGGGAAGATTGGGTGCGAAGGCAATGCTTCCGGTATAATAGTTTCCGTTGGGGGCGCCTACGCCTATGCCGCGGATCTGGCCGTGCTTGCCGGCCTGCGCCACCAGTTTGATGACAGCCTCGGCAAGTTCCTTGATGATTACGTCCGCGTCGGGATTGTTATTGGTCTTGATGACGCTCTGTGCGAGCACCTCGCCACGCGCATCTACAACGCCGAGCTTGCAGCTCTGGCCGCCTATGTCTATGCCTACTACAAAATCTTTATCCATATCTTAGTCTACTTTGATATCGGTGTTGACATTCTTGGAACCTGCGAATGCATAGTATACGAGGAATGCGAGGCAGGCAATAATGAGCCAATAGCTCTGAAGCGATCCTACATGGTCGGCAAGAAGGTTCTGGAAGAACGGAATGATGCCGCCGCCGCAAACCAGAGTCATGAAGATACCCGATGCAGCTGCGGTGTATTTGCCGAGACCCTCGACTGCGAGGTTGAAGATTGCGCCCCACATGATGGAGGTGCAGAGGCCGCAGAGCACAAGGAATCCGAGCGACAGAGGAATGGTGTTGGCTCCGATCTTGATATGCACGGTTTCGGGGGTGAAGATTGCGCAGATCACAAGCACGATGGCAACGGCGCTCATCACGCCAAGCATGGTCTTGCTGCTGATCTTGGAACCGAGGGATGCGCCGATCAGACGGCCGATGAGCATACTGAGCCAGTAGCCGCCGATCATGGTGCCGGCGATTGCAGGGCCTACCCAGTCAAGTCCGGAATAGTAGACGTTGGCAGTGTTGGGGATGCCGACCTCAATTCCTACATAGAAGAAAATGGCGATAGCACCGAGCACGAAGTGACGGAAAGAAAGTGCGCTGTGAGGATCCTTCTGAACATTGCCTGCGAGGCGTGCAGCCTTCTCTTCGGGGGTCTCCATGTGAGGCTCGGGTATCTGGGTAAGGGAGATCACGATGAAAGCGATGGCGAAGATTGCCATGGCGATGATCATCACGGGAGCAGCCTTCGAAACGGTTGCGTCCGCGATGCTTCCGCCTACCAGCCAGCCTACAAAGATAGGAGCGATGGTACCTCCGGTGGAATTGCAGGTGCCGCCCCACTGGATGAGCTGGTTACCCTTGTTGCCGCCTCCGCCGAGGGTGTTGAGCATAGGGTTCACCACAATGTTGAGCATACACATCGAGAATCCGGCCACGAAAGCACCGAGCACATAAACTGCAAAGCTCTCGACATATCCGGAGAGGAACTGGATGCCTACGCCGATGAAACCGACGGTAACTGCCGCCAGAGCAGTGAACTTGTAACCCTTGCGCTTGAGGATGATACCTGCGGGGATACCCATGCAGGCGTAAGCGATGAAGTTGGCAAGAGTTCCGAGCTGTGAAAGGGCTTTGGAAGCGCCGAACTGGTTGGTAACGATCACACCCATCGAACCTGCGAGGTTCGTCACGAATGCGATCATGAAGAACAAAGCGAACATCACCACGATGGCCGGGGTGTAGTTCTGTTTCTTTACTGCATTAGCCATAGTATTATTGATTTAAACTGATTCGATATTCTTGGGGTTGAGCAACTGCTTTCCTTCCGGAGTATATGCATACTCGATGCGGTCGGCATAGAACTTCTCCACCTTGCCGCGTACGATCTTGGAAGTCGAATTCACCAGTCCGTTCTGCTCGGTGAAAGCCTCGGGCAGCACTGCGATGGCTGCAGGCAGCCACTTCTCGGGGAACATCCCCTCGTGGGAACCGCCCTTCTTGTAGGAATCGCATTCGGCCTGGATCATCTGCAGCATTGCCTCCCTGCCTTCCTTGGATTCCGGATCGAGGCCGGGATGCTTTTCCTTCAACGTGCGGCGGAGAGCCTCCTTGTTGGGCACTATTAGAACGATGGTGTAAGGATTCTGGTTGTTGTGGATGATTACCTGGTCGATATACTTGCTGCTGTCGGTAAGGCTGTCTTCATATCCTTCCGGCGAATATTTCTCGCCGTCGGCGCTGATGAGCAGGCTCTTGAAACGCCCTGTGACATAAAGATAGCGGCGGTTGGGAGCATACAGGTATCCGCGGTCGCCGGTATGGAGCCATCCGTCTATGATGGTGGAAGCGGTGGATTCGGGGTTCTTCCAGTAACCCGCCATGACATTCTCACCGCGGATTACGATTTCGCCGGTGACTCCGTCGGGCACTTCCTTGCCGTCCTCGTCGCAGATCTTTATGTCCATAGGCTCCACGGTGCGGCCCGAACTGCCGAAAATTGCATGACCGGCAGAATTCGCGCAGATGATGGGAGTCGCCTCGGAAAGGCCGTAGCCCTGGAACACGGGGACTCCTATGGCGCAGAACCAGCGCTGGAGTTCGATGTCGAGCAGAGCGCCTCCGCCGACGAAGAATTCCATCCTGCCTCCGAACGCGCTGTCGCGCACGGTCTTGAAGAGCTTGCGGTCGAAGAACTTGATGAGGGGCTTCTTCCAAAAGTGCTTGATCCAAGGTTTGCCGGCGTTGTAATACTCACGGTTGTAGCCGATTGCGAGTTTGACCGCCCAGTTGAACAGCTTCTCCACCTTGGGTCCCTTCGCGCGGATGGCGCCTTCGATGTTCTTTTTGAAACTGCGGGTGATGGCAGGCACGGAAAGCATGATATGCGGACGCACGTCCTTGATGGCGCCGGGGATGTTGCGCAGAGTTGCAAGCTGAGTCTTCCCTACAGGCACGGTGGCGATGCTGCCGCCGTACATCATCATTGTGTAGAAGCCCGCCACGTGCGCGAAGCAGTGATCCAGCGGAAGCACGATGAGCATGACCGCATCTTCGTGCACATTGATTACCGACGAGCCCTGCTCCACATTCGCGGTATAGTTGCGATGGGTGAGGAGGATGCCTTTGGGGTCGGCGGTGGTGCCGGAAGTGTAGCTGATGTTGGCATAATCGTCGGGACCGATGGAAGCGATGCGCTCGTCGAGTTTGGCGGCGTTGTCCTTCAGGAACTTGAGGCCCATATCGCGCACGGCCCCTATGAAGATTTCACCTTCCTGAAGTTCGACGTCGTCGAGTACGATGACGTTTTTGACTGCGGGGCACTGGGCGATCACGCGGCGCACCTTGTGAAGCTCTCCCACCGACGCCACCACGAACTGAGCGTCGGAGTGGTTGATACGGAAGGTGAGATCGTAGTCGGATTCGAGCTTGTATGAAAGGGGCACGTCCACGCCGCCGGCGTAGAGGATGCCGAGCTCAGTCATTATCCAGAGGTTGCGACCTTCGGAAAGAAGGGCGACTTTTTCGCCTTTCTGGAGGCCAAGGGCCATGAATCCTGCTGCCAGAATGCGGCCTTCGTCACGGGTTTTCTTGAAGGAGGTTTCAGTCCATACGTCCCCCTGTTTCTCGCGCAGGAAGGTTTTCTCGGCATATTTCGCCGTATATTTCTCGACAAAGTCGATTATGGTAGGTCTTTCGTTTGCCATATCGGTTAAAAATCAGTGGTTTCAGGTTTAGGTGCGGAGAACAGGCCGAACATCTGGGCATCTATCATGTCGGTAACCTTCTCAAAGTCCTCGGGACGGTTGCCGAACTTGATGTTATCGGCATCGATGACGAGCAGGTTTCCCTTGTAGTCAGCGATCCAGTTTTCGTATTTTTCGTTAAGTCCGGTGAGGTAATCGATACGGATGCTGCGCTCATACTCACGGCCGCGCTTCTGGATCTGTGCAATCAGATTCGGAATGCTGCTGCGAAGATAAATGAGGAGGTCGGGATAGCCGACGAGACTCATCATCAGCTCGAAGAGGTCGGAGTAATTCTCAAAGTCACGTGAGCTCATAAGGCCCATATCGTGAAGGTTGGGAGCGAAGATGCGTGCGTCCTCATAGATTGTACGGTCCTGAATGATGATGTCGTCAGTCTTGGAGATGTCGACGACATCCTTGAAACGCTTGTTCAGGAAGTAAATCTGCAGATTGAACGACCATCTGGCCATGTCCTCGTAGAAATCCGAAAGATAGGGATTGAAATCCACCGATTCGAACTTTGGGATCCATCCGTAGTGGGCGGCCAGCATCTTGGTGAGAGTGGTCTTGCCGCTTCCGATATTACCTGCGATTGCTATATGCATGACTGATTAAGTTTTATAATATCAAAACAGTCCGAAGAGCTGGGCGTCGATACGGTCGGTTATCGCCGCGAAGTCCTCGGGGTTATTCTTAAAATCTATATTGTCTGTTTCCACCACGAGCAGCGGACCGGAATACTTGGATATCCAGTCTTCGTAATGGCGGTTGAGTCCGTCGAGATATTCGATGCTGATGCTCTGCTCATAGTCGCGGCCACGCTTTTGGATATTGGCTACCAGATGCTCGATGCCGGACTTGAGGTAAATGAGGAGGTCGGGCTGTTTCACGGTGCTCATCATCAGTTCAAAGAGCTGCATATAGGTATTGTAGTCACGCTCAGAAAGATTTCCCATTTCATAGTTGTTCGCAACAAAGATGTATACACCCTCCGAAATGGTGCGGTCCTGGATGATGGTTTCCTTGGATTTGGCTATTTCCAGCACATCCTTGAAGCGCTGTGCAAGGAAGTAGGTCTCAAGATTATACGACCACCGGGGGATATCTTTGTAGTAATCCTCCAGGTACGGATTGTATGTGACCGATTCGAACTGCGGCTTCCAGCCGTAATGCTCTGCAAGCATTCTGGTCAAGGTTGTCTTTCCGCTGCCGATATTTCCTGCTACGCCTATATGCATTCAGTACACATTTTTATCTCAATCTACAAATTTAACATTTTATTCGTAATTTTGTAACAAATCATTCGCCAGTCCGCTTTTTATTATGAAGATAAAGAGGTTTGTATGCAATGCTCTTCAGGAGAATTCTTACGTGGTTTCTTCGGGCGCTTCCTGCGTAATCATCGACCCCGGTTTCGCAACTGCTGAGACCGGCTTGTCGGCTGCGCCGGCGTCATTCCCGTGTTCGCCGGTCTCCGCCGAATTGAATGCGCTGTATCAGTATCTGGACAGCGAAGGTCTGAAGCCGGAAGCGATCCTGCTGACGCACTCCCACTCGGACCATACTCTGGGCGTCGCTCCCCTGGCAGAAAAGTTCGGCATCCCGGTATATTCCGCTTCCGGCTCATTGCAGACACCCACGGACGCCTTTTCGTGTCTGCGTCCGGCTGGAGAGGGGGTGCAGACACCGGAGAAGGCCATTTCGTGTCTGCAAGTGGAGGATGAAGGATACGTCGCGGGTTTCAAGGTGATCGCCACCCCCGGACATACGCCGGACAGCGTATGCTACTACAACGAAGAAGAGCATATTCTCTTTACCGGCGACACACTGTTTGCAGGCACTATCGGCCGCACCGACCTCCCAGGAGGCAACTATGACTCCGAGATACGCTCAATTATGGAAAAACTCATCTTCCTCCCGGGAGAAACCGACATCTTTCCCGGTCACGGTCCTGCAAGCACAATCGCTCGTGAACGGATGGAAAACCCGTTCCTGGAACCGTTCAACGAGAGAGAAGAACTAGATCTTGACTGAATCGACTGCAGCACGCACGCTGCCGTGCTCCAGAAGCAGCGCCTTCGCTTCTTCGTAGTCCGCGATTCCCGTCTCTTCCATTATCATACGGGTACCGCGGTCGACGAGTTTCCTGTTGGTGAGCTGCATATCCACCATATGACTGCCTTTCACATGCCCCAGGCGTATCATCACCGAGGTAGATATCATATTGAGAATCAACTTGGTGGCGGTCCCCGCCTTCATCCGGGTGCTGCCGGTCACGAACTCCGGACCCACCACGGCCACGACCGGAAATTCAACGGCTTCTTCAAGCGCGGAACCCTCGTTGCAGCAGATGCATGCCGTCAACAAGCCGGCCTCCCGCGCCTTCCGGACCGCACCGGTCACATAAGGCGCGCCGCCCGAAGCGGATATCCCCACTATGCTGTCTTCCGGCTTCGGGCCGAATGCCAGCACATCCTTCCACCCCTGCTCCGGATCATCTTCCGCACCCTCGACTGCCCTGCGGATGGCCCCGTCTCCCCCAGCGATTATGCCGATAAACGCACCGTCGAGCCCGTAGGTCGGGAATATCTCCGAAGCATCCGTTATGCCAAGACGGCCGCTGGTGCCGGCACCGATGTAGAAAACCCGCCCGCCGCGTTTCATCCTCTCCACAATCCCGTCCACAAGGGCGGATATCTGAGGGATGCAGCCGGCGACTACTGCAGGGACCTTGCTGTCCTCGGCGTTGATGCCTCTCAGCAATTCATCGGTGGACATCCGGTCAAGCCCGGAATAAAGCGATGCCTGTTCGGTGGATTTCATAATGCTAGAGTGTCTGTCCGCCGATGAACTCGCGCATGATGGAGGTCGGAGGGATTGCTGCTATCTCGGCAGGCTTGAGAGCGATGACGGGTTCGATGAAATGCAGCAGGTCCTGGGCCTTCTGGTATGCCGGAGATGCCTCGGTCACGCCATAGAGCAGGGGCTCGGCATAGTACTTGAGCAGAGGCAGGTCGTACAAGGTGGAGGAGTTGAACACAACGCGGGCATTCTCTTCGAATGGGAAGATATTGCGGGTTTCACCGCGACGGACGCTCGGCCAGCGGAGGATGTTCTCCTCGGGGCTGATGCCGCGCACACGGTTGTCGCGCACAATGCGGCGCAGGAGCCTCTTGTCGGTAGTAGAGCCATGGACCTTGGTACCACCCGGAAGAGCAGACAATGCCGAGATATACACATTGTAGATACGGTCCCTGTCCACGTTGGGAGTAAGGTCGGGATTCAGAGCATGGATGCCTTCCATGAAGAGCATGTCGTTCTCTTCCAGCTTCATGCGGCGGGACTCGTCAAAGACGGTGATGCCGCTCTTGAAATCGTATTTAGGGATGATGACTTCCTTCCCCGTAAGCAAGTCGTTCAGGTTTTCGTTAAGCAGCTTCACATTCATCGCGCCCAGGGCTTCGAAATCGTATTCGCCGTTCTCGTCCTTGGGGGTATGCTCGCGATCAACGAAGTAATTGTCCAGTTCTATCACTTTTGGATTCAGCCCGAGCACGGCGCATTGCTGGGCGATGCGCAGCGAACTGCTGGTCTTGCCGCTGGAAGAAGGCCCGGACATCATCACGATCTTGGTCTTCTTCTTGTGCCAGAAAATCTGGTTCGCGATTTCTGCATACTTGCGCTCCTGGCGGGCTTCGCAGAGGTTTATCAGCCTGATGGCCTGGCCGTCGGAAAGCACGCTGTTCAGTTTTTCGATGGTGTCGATGCCCACTGCGGAGCACCAGTCGGCATACTCCCTGCGGGCTGCCTCGATCTTGGTAATTTCTTCGCTCATAGCATTTCTTTCAAATAAGGTCCGGTGACCGACTTCGGGTCTGCCGCGACCTGTTCCGGTGTACCTTTGGCTACGATCCTACCTCCCCTGCGACCTCCTTCCGGGCCCATGTCGATGAGGTAATCCACGCTCTTCAGCACATCCAGATTATGTTCAATGATAATTATCGTATTTCCCTGGTCGGCGAGTTGTCCAAGTACGCCGAGGAGAGTCTTGATATCTGCAAAATGCAGGCCTGTCGTGGGCTCGTCGAGTATATAAAGGGTGTTACCCGTGCTCTTGCGGAACAATTCTGCCGCAAGTTTCATTCGCTGGCTCTCTCCTCCGGACAGGCTGACGGAACTCTGGCCTAGTTTCACATATCCGAGACCGACGTCCACGAGGGCCTTGAGTTTGGGGGCTATGCGCTGATTCTTGGCGAAAAACTCGTACGCCTCGGAGATACTCATCTCCAGCACGTCGTTGATATTCCTTCCCTTGTAATGCACTGCAAGGGTATCTTCCTTGTAGCGCTTTCCCCCGCATACTTCGCAGGGTACGCTCACGCTCGGCAGGAAGTTCATCTCTATCAGCTTTATGCCCGCGCCCTTGCACTCCTCACAGCGTCCTCCGGCCACATTGAATGAAAAACGGCCGGCCTTGAATCCGCGGACCTTGGCATCGGGGGTATCCTCGAACAGCGCCCGGATGTCGTCGAATACTCCTGTGAAAGTGGCGGGATTGCTGCGCGGAGTACGGCCGATGGGGCTCTGGTCCACTTCGATTATCTTGTCGATGTTCCGTATGCCTTCGAGGTCCTTGTATGGCAGGGGTTTATCGGTGGAGCGGTAGAATTTCTTCTTGAGGATGGGGACGAGGGTTTCGTTTATAAGGGAACTTTTGCCGCTGCCGCTCACTCCGCTGATTCCGATGATGCAGCCCAGCGGGAAGTCTACGTCGACGTCTTTCAGGTTGTTGCCGGATGCGCCTTTCAGCGTCAGCACCTTCCCGTTGCCCTTTCTCCGCGTTTTCGGCACTTCTATGCCGTCCTCCCGATTCAAATACTTCAGGGTGATGGATTCCGCCGGACGGGTCAGTGTGTCCGAAGGGCCGTTGTAGATGATGCGGCCGCCTTCGAGGCCGGCACCGGGGCCTACATCAGTCAACCAGTCGGCAGCCCGCATGGTCGCCTCGTCGTGCTCCACGACGATAACGGTATTTCCCTCGTCGCGCAGCTCCTTCAACGAATTGATCAACTTTATGTTATCCCTCTGATGCAGTCCGATGGAAGGCTCGTCGAGGATGTAGATCACATTCACCAGGCGCGAACCTATCTGCGTAGCGAGGCGGATGCGCTGGCCTTCGCCGCCGGAGAGCGAACCGGTGGCGCGGTCGAGCGAAAGATACTCCAGGCCCACGTCCATCAGGAAGGACACACGGTCCCTGAGTTCTTTGAGGATGTCGCGCGCAATTGTGCCGGCACGGTGCGAGAGTTTGGCGGGTAGAGCCCCCAGCCACTCGTGCAACTCGCTGATTTCCATGGCAGAAACTTCCGCGATAGTCTTGCCGTCTATCTTGAAACAGTTGGTCTCCTCACGAAGGCGCGTGCCATGGCAGACCGGGCAGACCACCTTGTCTTCGATGTGATCCACCACGCCCGGCCAGTTCACCATCTGGCTCAAGTTGCCCTCCCCTATGCGGAAGAACTCATCGGAACCGTAGATCAGCAGGCTCACCACCTCGTCCGGCAGAGTTCCCACCGGATCGTATACCGAAAAATTGTATTTTCTGGCAATGGAACGGATGACCTCGAACTTCTTGTTCTCACGCACTTTTCCCAAAGGGACGATTCCCCCATCGGCAATGCTGAGTTCGGGATTCGGAACTATGGTATCCATATTCACATCCACAACCGTTCCCAGCCCTTTGCAATGGGGGCAATACCCCTCAGGAGAGTTGAACGAGAAGGTATGCGGGGCCGGTTCCTGAAGGGAAAGCCCGGTTTCAGGATCCACCAGATGCTTGGAGTAGTGATGCAGTTCACCGCTTTCATGGTCGAGTATGGCAAGGGACCCCTTGCCCATGCCGAGAGCGGTCATCACCGATGCCCGGATGCGTTTTTCGTCACCTTCTCCGGGTTTGAGTTTATCTATGACAAGTTCTATGAAGTGCCCCTTGTAGCGGTCCAGAGCCTCTACTTCGTTCAGACTCAGGATTTCTCCGTCGATGCGGACCTGGGCATAGCCCTTGCGCCTGAGTTGCTCGAAAAGCTCACGATAGTGACCCTTGCGTCCCCGCACAAGCGGAGAGAGCAGAAGGCATTTGCGGCCTTCGTAGTTCTTCATTATAAGGTCGACGATCTGCTCGTCGGTGTAGCGCACCATTTCTGCGCCTGTAACCGGAGAATAGGCGGTGGAGGCTCTGGCATAGAGGAGGCGGAGGAAGTCGGATATTTCCGTAATCGTGCCCACGGTGGAGCGGGGATTGTTGCCCGTAGTCTTCTGTTCTATGGCGATGATGGGGCTCAGGCCTTCTATGCTTTCCACCTCGGGCTTGTCCAGAATGCCCATGAAGTGCTTGGCGTAGGGAGAAAGGGTGTTGAGATAGCGGCGCTGGCCTTCGGCATAGATGGTGTCGAAAGCGAGGGAACTCTTTCCGCTGCCGCTCAGCCCCGTGATTACAGTAAACTTGCCGCGCGGGATATCCACGTCGACATTCTTGAGGTTATGGGCTTTGGCACCACGTATCTTTATGTACTCCTCCTTGCTCATAGTGAAGAGCAAAGATACAAAAATTATCCCAACAAAACGTCGAGCACCATCATCAGGGCAAATCCTGCGGCAAATCCCACTGTGCCGAGGTTGGAATGTTCCCCTTCGGAGGCCTCCGGAACCAGTTCCTCGATTACCACATAGAGCATTGCTCCTGCGGCAAAGGGAATAAGGAGTGCGATGATTACAGATTCGTTCATACCGGTGCAAATATATCTTTTTTCTACGTATTTTTGCACCATGAAAAGATTTGCATACCTATTTGTTGTGATTGCAGCCCTTGCCGGATGCAAGACAGCCGACACCCTCCGCACCGGAGACCTGGTTTTCGTAGGAATTCCCCAGGACTACAGCCTGGACCCTGATTCCATGGGCAGTGCCATCAGCGATGCCACCGGAAGCGGGAATCTCAACCTCATCCACGTTGCCATCGCGGAGGTCGGGGCCGACACCACCTGGATCATAGATGCAACCATAAAGCACGGAGTGGACCGCCATCCGCTCGATACCTTCCTTCGCGACTTCACCCTGAAAGACGGCTCGATGCCGGTGTTCATAATCAAGCGCTTGAAAGACAGCAAGATGGCAGAGCAGTTCGTAGAGAATGCAAAACAGTTCCTCGGCCGCCCGTACGACGTGTGGTTCAGCCCGGACAACGAAGCGATGTACTGCTCCGAACTGGTGCGCGACAGTTACCGCACCCCGGACGGAGGCTATCTTTTCGAGGCCAAGCCGATGAACTTCAAGAATGCCGAAGGAGAGTTCCCGCTCTACTGGCAGCAACTCTTCGCACTTATCGGACAGAGCATCCCGCAGGACGAGCCCGGCACCAACCCCCAGGATATGAGTCAGGCACCTGTGCTGACAGAAGTGGATGTGCCCTTATATTGAATTTCCTTAACCTCGTCCATATCGGTGATCACACCCTGCGTCTTGTCATAGCGCTTCCAGCAGGAGCACGCGGGACGACCAGTCGCTCTTCAGCGACCATTCCACATTGTTGGTGGCAGGGATTTCCAGACCGGATTCCATCAGGAAACGGCCGGTGAAAGTCTTGCCTTCATAAGCGAGAGGGCTGATGTCCAGACGGTTGAGCTCGGTCACGCGGTAAGAGCGCTCCGCATCGAGCCCGGCGAAACGCAGGCGGGGGAAGTGCTCGTCGTAGAAGTTGGCGATCTTCCACCAGTAGGCTACGGCCTTGTCTTTATTCTCCGCTACATACATCAGCGAAGCGAATCCGCGGTTGTCATAAGGAGATACCAGGCGGTAGATGTCGCCGAACTGCACTATGGGGCGGATTCGCTTGTAGTCGGCGATTGCCTTGCGGCAGATATCCTTCTCCTGCTCCGTCATGTTCTTCGGCTGAATCTCCATTCCCAATCGCCCGCTCATCGCGACGTCTATCCTGTACTTAAGCGAGGTTGTGCGGAAGACGGTGTGGTTGGGAGTGGCGCTGATGTGCGATGCCATGGCTATTGCGGGGAAGAAATAGGAAGTTCCCCACTGCATGTATACGCGTTGCAGGGCGTCGGTATTGTCGGATACCCAGAACTCGTCGAACCAGGGCAGCACTCCCCAGTTGGCGCGTCCGCCGCCAGATGCGCAATCCTGGATGGTGAGGTCGGGATAGGCCTCGCGCACGCGTTCCACCATGGCATAGAAGCCCTGCCAGTAGGCTATGTTGGAAAAATCCATGGAAATGGGGGCGTTCGCATCCCACTTGATGTAGGCGATGTCGGGATTCTCCTTCATTACATTGTCGATTACGCTGAAAGCGAAGTCCTGCACGTCTTTTTTCGACATGTCGAGCACCACCTGGGTGCCGCCGCGCCCCTTTACTATGTCGCGGTTGGCCGCCTTGATGATCCAGTCGGGATGCGCTTCATAGAGTTCGCTGACGGTGTTGGTCATTTCGGGCTCCACCCAAATGCCGAACTTTATGCCGCGCTCGGTGGCCGCCTTCACGAGTCCGGGCACTCCGTTCGGGAGCTTGCGGGTGTCGGTGGTCCAGTCGCCGAGGGAAGTGTGGTCGTTGTTGCGGGGATATTTGTCGCCGAACCAGCCGTCGTCCATGACGAAGAGCTCACCGCCCATCGAGGCGATGTCGTCCATCATCTGTTTCATCCCGTCTTCGTTGATGTCGAAATACACGCCTTCCCAGCTGTTGAGAAGGATGCGGCGCTCCTGGTCGCCGTGGCGCAGCATATACTTGCGACCCCAGCGGTGGAAGTTGCGGCTCACCCCGCTCAGTCCGTCATTGCTGAAGGAAAGTGCAAGGTGAGGCGTCGCGAAGGACTTTCCTTTCGCCAGCACAACGTTGTCGTGCTCGGGGAGTATGCCGGCAAAGAAATGATGATAGTCGCTGTCGTTGGTCTGGAAGCGGAGTTCATAATTGCCGCCCCAGCAGAGTGCCGCCCCTATCACGCGGCCTGCATCCTCGCGGGGCTTCCCGTCGAGGGAAATCATGACCTCTCCGTGAGAAGTATGCGAATTGCGGGTGCCGTCGATGTTGCGTATCACCTTCCATCCCCGGGTCAGCGGCTCTGTATTCACCCGGCCCTCATTAGCCCAGGTGCCGTAGAGCGTGGAAATCCACACGTCGTCAACGCGTATGGGAAGATGCCCGGAATCGAAGCGGGTAAGGGTGACGGGCTTCTTGCCTTCGTTTATCGTCTCCGTCCAGGTTTCAATCATGTCCTGGTCCTTGAAGGTCTTGAAAAAGATCTTGACGGTGAGCGGATAAAAACCGTCTTTGCAGGTCACGCAAAGTTGATTTCCGCCATCCCAGGAGCTGGTCTCGGCACTCTCGATGCGAAGCTGCACGGTGCGGTTGCCGTCGGCCTGTATGGCGGCGAATGCCGCTTCCTCCGTCCCTATCACACCGTAGCAAGGATAGGTCCGCTGTACCTTGTAGGAGCCCAGCATGGCGGTTTCGGATTCGCTGAGTTTCGTGCCATAGTAGATTGTCTTGAGTTCCTGTCCTGGTTCCGTTTCCAGAACCATGGTGGTGTTTGCGGTGTGCAATACCGCGATGCTTGCGAGAAGAGCAAAGAGTGTTGTCATAGTGTTATTTCCAGTGTATGATTTCCGGGGGTGTAAGGTACGAATTTATTCGCAGATTTCCCAGAACAATGCATTATGATATCGTACTCCGAATCGCGAAAACCCATCCCGCGGCCGATTCCGCTCTCGAAATAAGAGGCGCTGCGGCTCCGTCAGTTTCACTATTTTTTGATGGGATAAAGATGAATAAGGAA
>CAMNAD010000031.1 GCA_946530505.1 uncultured Bacteroidales bacterium | reverse complement strand
TTTCGTTATCTTTGTAGTATGAAGATAACGGATGCAAAGTTCGCCGGCAGTTGTACGAGGGTTTCTGCAAAACCCAAGCGCAGGCTGCCTGAATTTGCTTTCATAGGCAGGTCGAACGTCGGTAAAAGTTCGCTTATCAATATGCTTACCGGCAACAGCCGCCTTGCTATGACTTCTTCGACACCGGGCAAAACAAAACTCATCAACCATTTCCTTATCAACGACAGTTGGTATCTTGTGGATCTGCCAGGTTACGGCTATGCCAGAATGAGCCTGAAAGCAAGAGAGGAACTGCGTCAGATGATCAATAATTACATTCTGGGTTCAGAGGAACTGGTCTGCCTTTTTGTGCTGGTTGACTCCCGATTCGACATAACCAGGATAGACCTTGATTTCATTGCCGGGCTTGGAGAACAAGGCGTGCCTTTCTCTATTATCTTCACAAAGTGTGACAAACAGGGCGCTTCGGCTACCGCTGCGCAGATAGATAAGGACAGGACCATTCTGCTTAGGGACTGGGAGGAACTTCCTCCTATGTTTGCCAGTTCTTCCGAAAAAAAGACAGGGCGCGAGGAAATACTCAACTATATAGGATCTTTATTGTCAGACAAGTAATATTATGCAACACGAACACAGAATGCTGGTTTTCAGCTGCAAGGCTTCTCAAGCTTTTGCGGAAGAAGTTGTAAAGTATCTTCAGGAAACTGAGGGGGTTGACGACGAACATATTGTTCTCGGCGCCCTTGATGTCGACAAATTCAGCGATGGAGAGTTTCAGCCGTCGTATCGCGACAGTGTACGCGGAGCCACGGTCTTCCTAATCCAGAGCACATTCCCGCCGGCAGACAACCTTATGGAACTCCTGCTCTGCATCGATGCCGCCAAACGTGCGTCCGCAGACAAGGTCATCGCAGTGATGCCGTATTTCGGCTGGGCTCGTCAGGACCGAAAGGACCGTCCCCGTGTAAGCATCGGAGCCAAACTTGTCGCCAATCTGCTCAGGGCTGCAGGATGCGACCGTGTGATGACCTGCGATCTGCACGCAGACCAGATTCAGGGATTCTTCGATATCCCTGTCGACCATATCTATGGCAGTGGCGTTTTCGTCAAGGCTATTTCGGAGTCTACCAAGTTTGCGAATCTCGCGATTGCCGCCCCCGATATGGGCGGTGCCAAGCGTGCAAATGCTTATTCGAAGTTTTTCAGCAAACGCCGCGACTGTCCTGTCATCATCTGCCACAAGACACGCGAACGGGCTAATGTGGTTGCCGAGATAAAGGCCATAGGTGAGGTCGAGGGCAAGGACGTGGTGATAGTGGACGATATGATAGATACTGCCGGCACTCTCTGCAAGGCCGCCGAAGTGCTCAAGAAACTGGGCGCCAAGAGCGTGCGTGCCTGCGCAACCCACGGGGTGCTTTCCGGAGGAGCGGTCAAGCGCATTGAGGACTCTTCTCTCGACGAGGTGTTCATCACCGACACCATCCCTCATCCCGAGCTTGAGGGCAATGCCAAAATCAAAGTGCTCAGTATCGCCCCTGTGTTTGCAACCATTATGCGCAGGGTCTATATGTACGAGCCTGTAAGCACCGAATTCGAAATCAAGTAAATGAAAGTTCTTGTCGCCGCCATACTTCTCGTGGGAATCTGCGTGGTTTTGCTCAGCGTGGGCATAATAGCCGGACGCGGATTCCCGCAGTATGACGTCGGCGGCAACGAGAAACTGAGGGCTCGCGGAATCACCTGCTACAAGGATGAGGACGCGAAACTGCATAAACCCAAGGTCTGCTCCGGCAATTTTTCGGATGCCTGCGCGGACTGCAATCTCTACAAACGATGAATGGACTTGTAGCAATAGTAGGCCGGCCGAATGTCGGCAAAAGTACTCTCTTCAACCGCCTGGTGGGAATGCGCCAGGCGATTGTCGACGATACGGCGGGCGTGACCCGCGACCGTCACTATGGCAAGACGGACTGGAACGGCCGGGAGTTTTCGGTCGTGGATACGGGCGGTTACACCACCAATTCCGACGATGTTTTTGAAAGTGCGATCCGCGCTCAGGTGCAGATTGCAATCGATGAGGCTGACGTGATTCTCTTTATGACGGAAGCTGCCACCGGTATCACCGATTACGATTCTGAGATAGCTGACGTGCTCAGGCGCTCGAAAAAACCGGTGGTCCTGTGCGTGAACAAGGTGGATTCCGGCGAGAAGATGTATGACGCCTACGAGTTCTACGGGCTCGGTCTGGGGGAAGTATATACTATTTCCGCAGCCAACGGAAGCGGTACCGGCGACCTGCTGGATGCCATTGTGAAGGTCCTTCCCGAGGAAACGGAGGCAGAAGACCCGTATGCTGGGCTTCCCCGCATAGCCATCGTAGGCAAACCTAATGTGGGCAAGTCGTCTATTACCAATGCCCTGCTTGGTGAGGAACGCAATATCGTCACTCCGGTTGCAGGCACTACACGCGATTCCATCGAAACGCACTATAACAAGTTCGGGCATGAGTTCATGCTCGTCGACACCGCCGGCATACGCAGGAAAGGCAAGGTGAACGAAGATCTCGAATTCTATTCCGTGATGCGCTCAATCAGGGCTATCGAACACAGTGACGTATGCGTGCTGATGATAGATGCCACAAGCGGAATGGAAGCTCAGGATATGAATATCTTCAACCTGATTGTGCGTAACCGCAAGGCCTGCGTGCTCGTGGTGAACAAATGGGACCTCTTCGTGAAAGATTCCAAGACGATGAAAGAGTATACCGATGCTCTCAAGAGCCGGCTTGCCCCTTTCGACGATGTGCCCATAATCTTTACTTCCGTGGTCAAGATGCAGCGGATCCAGGATGTGCTGGAAGCTGTCGCGGAAGTCTACGCCAACTACTCGCAGAAAATACCCACCGCTCGCCTGAACGAGGCACTGCTCCCGATAATCGAGGAGACCCCTCCTCCGGCGTGGAAGGGCAAGTACGTGAAGATCAAGTATATCACGCAGCTTCCCACGCGCTTCCCCTCTTTCGCTTTCTTCTGCAATCTCCCGCAGTATATCAAGGAACCATACAAGCGTTTCCTTGAGAATCAGTTGCGGCAGAACTTCAACCTGACGGGCTGCCCCGTGCAGATTTACTGCAGGCAGAAGTAGGCTTATTTGAGTATTTCCACTTCTACCGAGCCGTCGGAGAACAGAATGTTCAGCCGCTGCCCGCGTTTCAGTTTTGCAGCGGAGTTTACGACTACTCCTTTCTCATTCGTGACAAGGGAAAACCCCCGTGTAAGTATGTTGCGTGGATCATTAGACTTGATGCGTTGTTCGAGCAGCGACAGACTGTTTTCCATCGCAGATAATTTTACGGTGAGAGCCAGACGTATGCGGTTGCTGAAATTGCTGATGCGCTCGTCTTCCGCGGCAACGCAATCTATGAATCTGTCCGCCAGGGCTGTGGGGGTCTTTACATATTCGTAAGCCACCATGTCGGCCACGTGATAGTCCCGGTCGTGCCCAATGGCAGTGAATACAGGGATGCTGCTGTTTGCTATGGCAAAGGCAAGCCCGTAGTCATCGAAACAGGCAAGATCGAGCACCGAACCACCGCCGCGAAGAATCAGTGAGGCATCATACCCTCCATTTGCTTCTATCTGTTGGAGTGCATCCACAATCGCTTCCGGGGCAGTTTCTCCCTGCATGGCAGCCGGAAAGAGGTCTACCTTGAACTTGAATCCATATTCGTTTTCTTCAAGGTGGCGGCGGAAGTCTCCGAAACCTGCGGCGTCCGGGGCGGAGATGACAGCCAATGCATAGGGTATATCTGTGAGTTCGAGCTCTTTTTGCCTGCCCATGAGCCCCTCTTTTTCAAGTCGCTCGATTGTCCTGCGTTTTTCCAGTTCCGCTGCTCCCAAGGTAAACTCAGGCTCAAGTTCATCAATCACCAGTGAGAGGCCGTAGAGTTCGTTGTAATTAACTTGTACGCGTGCAAGAATCTGCATTCCCGGAGTCAGTTCGCTTCCGGTCGTTTCTATGAAATATTTCCTGAGTGAATACCAGATGCTTCTCCAAATAACTGCCCGGACCTTTGCAATGAGTCGCCCGTCTTCCGATTCGCTTAGTTCGAGGTAGCAATGACCGTTGCTTTTCGCTTGGATGGATGCTACTTCAGCACGGACCCACAGTTTGTCCGGCACGGAGCTTTCAACCCCGTCCCTTATCATCTCCTGCAACTCCAGAAGGCTTAATGTTTCCTGCTCCTTCATATCCTTGCAAATGTAGCAATACTTTCGCAGTTTGCACTCGTCTTTGTCCAATTTCGGTGTCTGCCGGGCGGATTGCACCTTTGCAGACACGAGGAGGGCTGTTCCGGTGTCTGCCGGGCGGATTGCACCTTTGCAGACACGATGAGGGTTGTTCCGGGAATATAGATGGCAATTGGAAAATCGGTGTTTTTTGTTTATATTTGAAAAAATATAAAAAGGAAGGAAATGAAGGTTTTTGATTATAAAAAAGCGTTGGAGGAGCTGGAGACCATTGCAAAGAAGGTGGAGGATCCTGCAACCGCACTGGGAGACATAGACAAAATGATTGCGCGGGCGGATGAGTTGGTGGCGGCCTGCAGGGACTACCTGCGTTCGGCAAGGGAAAAATCGGAGGGGATACAATGAAGAAGATATACGAAACCGACCCGTGGCTTGAGCCTTTCAAGCCCGCAATCGATGCAAGGTGCAGCCGGTTGGATGCTGAATCAGCCCATATCAAGGGCAATCATGCAAGGCTTTCGGACGGAGTGAACAATCATCTGTATTACGGCCTGCATAAAACGGAAGACGGATGGGTGTTCCGTGAATGGGCACCCAATGCTACACGGATATGGCTCATAGGGGAATTCAACAACTGGAAAAAAGCTGATGCCTGGGCACTCAGCCCCTGCGGCAATGGCGACTGGGAGATCCGCCTCCCTGCCATGTTCCTCCGCCACGGCGAACTCTACAAACTGTTCGTGGAGTGGCCCGGCGGTGGCGCAGAACGTCTTCCCGCATATTCGACCAGAGTGGTGCAGGATCCGGATACCAAAGTGTTCAGCGCCCAGGTGTGGGATACGGCTCCCTACGAATGGAAACATAAGAAACCCGGGAAACGCTCCAATCCCCTTATTTATGAGTGCCATATCGGCATGAGTTCCGAGCAGGAGAAGGTGGCGAGCTTCGATGATTTCCGGATGCAGGTCCTGCCGCGCGTGCACCGGCTCGGGTACGACACCCTTCAGATAATGGCCTTGCAGGAGCATCCCTATTATGGTTCTTTCGGATATCAGGTCAGCAATTTCTTCGCGCTCAGTTCCCGCTTCGGTACCCCGGAGCAGTTCAAGCATCTGGTGGACGAAGCGCATGCGCTTGGAATCGCCGTGATTATGGATATAGTCCATTCCCACGCAGTCTCCAACGAAATCGAGGGACTGGGGCGCTTCGACGGCAGGGAAGACCTCTATTTCTATCCGGGTGCCGCCGGACATCATCCCGCCTGGGGCTCCAGGTGCTTTGATTACGGCAAAGATGCAGTGAAGTACTTCTTGCTCTCCAACTGCAAATACTGGATGGAGGAGTATCATCTTGACGGATTCCGTTTCGACGGCGTCACCTCCATGCTCTATTGGGACCATGGTCTTGGAACCGATTTCGGCAATTATGAGATTTATTTTGGGAATGGAGTCGACGAAAATGCCGTTGCTTATCTCGGACTTGCAAACCGCCTCGTCCACGAGATTGATCCCGAAGCAATCACAATCGCAGAAGATGTCAGCGGAATGCCCGGTCTCGCTGCCTCTCAGGAGGCAGGAGGAGTGGGCTTCGATTTCCGTATGGCAATGGGGATCGCGGACCACTGGATCAAGTGGATCAAAGAGAAGACGGACGAACAGTGGAGCCCGGGCGAAATCTGGTATGAACTAACGAACAAGCGCGCGGACGAAAAGACCGTCAGCTATGCAGAGTGTCACGACCAGGCACTGGTCGGCGACAAGACCATCATCTTCCGTCTCGTGGACAAGGAGATGTACTTCTCTATGGACAAGGGCAGGCAGAATCTGACCGTGGAGAGGGGAGTGGCCCTGCACAAGATGATACGTCTGGTTACTGCTGCCACTGCAGGTAACGGATATCTTAATTTCATGGGCAACGAATTCGGCCATCCCGAATGGATAGACTTTCCACGCGAAGGGAATGGATGGAGTTTCGCTCACGCCAGACGCCTGTGGTCGATAGCCGACAACCCCGATCTTCTTTACAAAGGACTTGAGGATTTCGACTGTGAAATGATACATTTCATCCGTAAAAACCGGCTGTTCAGCGAGCCTCCGGTACTGTTGACGGCAGATGAGCAGAAACAGATACTGGTTTTCCTACGGAAAAATTGTATCTTTGCACTGAATTTCAACCCGGTAAACTCCATTGGAGATTACGGATTCTCGGCTCCGGAAGGAGAATACGAACTGGTGTTCTGCTCCGATGAGCCGCGATTTAACGGACAGGGCAGACTCGCTGCCGGAGAAAGGCATTCAAGTGTTGATAAGAGATGCCCCAACGGCAATCAGGAGTTTGACCATACTTTGTATCTGTATCTGCCTTGCAGGAGCGCATTGGTGTTGAAGAAAATCAAATAGCTTATGGCTTTTTTAAAATTCAATAAAGCTGAACTGGTTAATCTGTCCTACTCGCTTAAGAGGGAGATTATCTGTGTGAACAAGACAGGCGCTTACTGTAATACCAGCATAGTCACCTGCAATACCCGCCGATATCACGGATTGCTGTCGGTAACCCTCGACCGTTTCGGAGGCGACAAGTATCTTTTGCTTTCGGCGATCGATGAATCCTTTATAGTCAACGGCAAGCAGTTCAATCTCGGTATTCACTGCTATGGGGATATTTATGAACCACGCGGTCACAAGTATGTGGTCGATTTCAGCGCCGACCCCATCCCATCCATTACCTACAAGGTGGGCGATATAGTCTTCCGCAAATCATTGCTGTTGCATCCGGAAAAAGACCAGCTGCTCATCAAGTACGAACTTCTGGAATGTCCGGCCAAAGCCGTGGTCCGGCTCAAACCTTTCCTTGCCTTCCGTAATATCCACGCTCTCACCAATTGCAACGATACGGCCGACCAGGGCTATGCTGCAGTCAGCAACGGAGCCAAGTTCCGTATGTACGGCGGCTTCCCGGATCTGGTTCTGCAGTCTTCGGATGCCGGAATGCAATACAAGCATAATCCTGAATGGTATTATGGCATTACCTATTCTGACGAATACCGCCGCGGATTCGACTGCAGGGAAGATCTTTTCGTGCCGGGATATTTCGAAGGGACGATGAAGGCGGGAGATTCGATCGTGCTTTCCGCTTCGCTCAAGGAAGAGAATCCGGCCACGCTCAAGCGCAGCTTCAATTCGACGGTGGCCAAGGCTCCCACCATCACCAACTACCGCGACCTGCTCGCACGCTGGGCCAACCTGTTCATCTGCAATCATAACGGCCGCAAGCGCATCACCGCCGGCTTCTCCTGGATGTACACCGGGCTCCTGCGTGAGACGCTCATCTCCCTGCCGGGACTCACCCTCTACGCCAACGGCGACACGAAGACCTTCGAAGAGGTCCTCGACAATCTCATCGCCGACGAACAGGAACGCCTGTTCAGGCGCACCACCCAGGTGGAGGCGCCTCTGCTGCTCGCTTCCGTGCTGCAGCACTACATCATGTTCGGGGCTTCTCCCGCGAAGGTATGGAAGAAGTATGGAGTGATTGTCCGGGGTATCCTGGAGAGCTACCTGCCCGGATGCAGGCGCGAGGTCGCAATGCATCCCAACGGACTGCTCTGGGCCCAGATGGAAAATGTCGCCCTGAGCTGGATGAACGCCTATGTCAACGGAGTGCCCGTAACCGAGCGCGCCGGCTATCAGGTGGAAACCAACGCCCTCTGGTACAACAGCATCTGCTTCGCCGTGGAGATGGAAAGCAAGTACGGCACTGCCTCCACCTTCGTCAAGGAATGGAGCGCAATCCGCGACCTGGTGAAGGCCAACTATCAGAAGACATTCTGGAACGAAGGCCGCGGCTGCCTTGCGGACTATGTGGATAACAACGGTCAGAATATGGATGTGCGCCCGAACCAGCTGATTGCGATATGGGTGCAGAATTCCCCTCTGGACGAGGAACTTCATCCCGCCATCTTCAAGGTGGTTTCCGCCGAGCTTGAAACATCGCGCGGCATACGCACACTCTCGCCCCGCGACCCCAAATACAAGAATGTCTACGAGGGTTCGCAGGTGGACCGCGATCTCGCATATCATCAGGGAAGCACCCGCCCGTTCCTGCTCGAGTACTATGTCGCCGCCGGCTACCGAATCATCGGCCCCAGCTTCCGCAAGAAGGCGGAATGGTTGTGCGAAGGCCTTTACGACGACCTCAACAAGCACGGAGTGGTCGCATTCAGCGAACTTTACGACGGAGACCCGCCGCAGGAGCCTCACGGAGCAATAGCGTCCGCGCTGAGCACGGCGGCCCTGCTGACAGTCAACTATATTACTGAACTTAATTCCAGGGAGGATCATAAATGAGAGTCCTGATGTTCGGATGGGAGTTTCCTCCGCATATCGCGGGAGGGCTCGGTACGGCCTGCGAAGGAATAGTCAAGGGCCTTGCTTATAATGGAGTAGAGAGCATCTTCGTAATGCCTTCTGCCAGTGGAGATGAAGACCAGAGCGCCACTCGCATTATTAATGCAAGCGATGTCGCCGTCGAGAATTTCACGAACAGCGTCGATGAATTCCTCGACAAGGTCAAGTTCATCCATATAGACTCGAACCTCATCCCTTACGCCGATCCCGAGGAGTTCTCGAAGATAGTAGAGGATGAGCGCGCCCGTCAGGTGAAGGACTTCCGCATCAGTTTCGGGCAGAAATACAAGTTTTCCGGGAAATACGGTGCGAACCTTCTCGAGGAGGTGGCCCGTTATGCCATGGTCGGCGGCACCATCGCCATGCAGCACAAGGATGAATTCGACATCATCCACGCTCACGACTGGCTGACCTATCTTGCCGGAATCGCCGCGAAGGAACTCACCGGAAAGCCTCTGGTAGTGCATGTCCACGCCACCTCTTTCGACCGTGGCACCGACGACATGGTCGACTCCCGCGTATATGCGATAGAGCGCCGCGGGATGGAGGCCGCCGACAGGGTGGTGACAGTCAGCGACCTTACGCGCAACATAGTCATCAACAAGTACGGTATAGATCCTTCGAAGGTCGTGACCGTGCATAACGCCGTGGATTTCAGCGGCAGGGAGAATATCGAAGTCGAGCGGGGAGTGCGCGACAAGGTAGTTACCTTCCTCGGACGCATCACCTTCCAGAAAGGGCCTGAGTACTTCATAGAGGCAGCCGCCAAGGTGCTCAAGCGCACGAAAGGCGTGCGTTTCGTGATGGCCGGCAGCGGTGATATGATGAACAGGGCCATCCGTATGGTGGCCAGGCTGGGTATCTCCGATCGCTTCCACTTTACCGGCTTCCTCCGCGGAACCGATGTGCAGAAGATGTTCGCGCTTTCGGATGTTTATATAATGCCGTCGGTGTCCGAACCCTTCGGAATCTCTCCTCTCGAGGCCATGCGCACCGGCGTCCCCTCCATCATCTCGCATCAAAGCGGCGCGGCCGAGGTGCTCAAATATGCGCTGAAGGTCGATTTCTGGGATGTCGACGCCATGGCGGACGACATCTACGCTTTGCTTACTTATCCCGCCCTGTCCCGCTTCGCTGCTGCACAGGGCTTCGACGAAGTGAATGAGTTGAAGTGGAACAACGCCACCGCCAAACTCAAGAAAGTTTATGAATCCGTTTTAAATCAGTAGCTTATGAAAAAGCTTTGTTTCTATTTCCAGATACATCAGCCCGACCGTCTTCGCGTTTTCCGTTTCTTCGATATCGGCAAGGACTCGCATTACTACGACGATTTCGTGAACCGCACCATCCTGAGGCGTATCGCCCAGAAGTGCTATATCCCGATGAACAAGCTGCTGCTGGATGCCATCAAGGAAAGCGATGGCAAGTTCAAGGTGGCATTCTCCATCACCGGAAGTGCGCTCGAGCAGTTCGAACGCTATGCTCCCGAGGTGATAGACAGTTTCCGCGCCCTTGCGGCCACGGGTGCCGTCGAGTTCCTCTGCGAGACCTGCAACCATTCCCTCTCTTCGCTGAAGAGCGAGAATGAGTTCAAGCACCAGGTGCTCAAGCACAAGGCTACCATAGAGAAGTATTTCGGAGTGACTCCGGTCACCTTCCGCAACACCGAGCTCATCTATTCCAACACGATAGGAAAGCAGGTATATGACCTTGGTTTCAAGACCATACTCACCGAGGGCGCCCGCCACATCCTGGGATGGAAGAGCCCCAATTACATTTATTCCAACGAGATCAAGACCTCCCAGAAACTCCTGCTGCGCAATTACATGCTCAGCGACGACATAGCTTTCCGTTTTGCAGGTTCCGGCCTTACGGCGGAGCAGTTCGTGGCCAAAGTAAACGCCGAAGATGGCGACATCGTGAATCTGTTCATGGATTATGAGACCTTCGGTGAGCATCAGAGCGCAGAAACCGGCATCTTCGAATTCATGAAGGCCCTTCCCAAGGCGGCTCTCGCCGCCGGCATCAAGTTCGTGACTCCTTCCGAGGCGGCTTCCAGACTCAAGGCCGTCGCACCTCTCAGCGTGCCTCAGCCCATCTCCTGGGCGGACGAGGAACGCGATGTGACAGCATGGCTCGGAAACGAACTCCAGCAGGATGCGTTCAACAAGCTCTACTCTCTCGTTGAAAAGCTTTCGATTATCGACAATGCCGACCTGTGGGCCGATTTCGGACGCCTTCAGGAGAGCGATCATTTCTATTATATGTGCACAAAGTTCTTCTCGGACGGCGACGTGCACAAGTATTTTAACCCCTACGACACTCCTTACGAGGCATTCATAAACTACATGAACGTATTGAGTGATTTTATTATCAGAGTAAACGACGAATATGCAACCAAGAATTGAGATCAGCAGTCCCAGCTGGACCAGCGTACGCGTGACACGACACTTGCCCGGTGAGCTCGAGGGACTGGAAAAACTGTGCAAGAATTTATGGTGGTGCTGGAACGACAACGCGAAGGCCCTCTTCAAATATGTTGATCCGGATATCTGGCATCAGTCGGGACATAATCCCATGGTGATCCTCGATACCGTGTCGCTCAAGCGTTACAAGCAGCTGTCGAAAGACGGGGAATTCCTCGGAAAGTTGCACTCCGTGATGGACGAGTTCAATGCCTATATGGCGGAGAAGGCTAAACGCGGAAATCCTTCCATTGCTTACTTCTGCATGGAGTACGGCCTTGATTCATCGCTCCAGATTTATTCCGGAGGTCTCGGAATCCTTGCAGGCGACTACCTCAAGGAAAGTAGCGACATGAACGTCAACATGGTAGCAGTGGGCCTCCTCTACCGTTACGGCTATTTTACCCAGAAAATCACCCCGCAGGGCAACCAGGTGGCGGAATACAATGCGCAGGACTTCCTCAAGATCCCTGCCGAGCCCGTTACCGGCGCCGACGGCAAGTGGATTACTGTGAGCTGCCAGCTTCCCGGACGCGAGCTTCACGCCAGGATCTGGAAGGTTGCCGTGGGACGCACAGACCTTTACCTTCTCGACACAGACTTCGAGGACAATATTCCCGAAGACCGCCAGGTTACATATCAGCTCTACGGCGGAGACTGGGAGAACCGTCTGAAGCAGGAAATCCTGCTCGGCATCGGCGGCATACGCGCCCTGCGCGCCATCGGCCTGCATCCTACCATCTATCATTCCAACGAAGGGCACGCCGCGTTCATCGGCCTTGAGCGTCTGCGCGAGTACATGTACGAGCAGAAGATGGACTACAGCGAAGCCATGGAACTCGTGCGCGCAAGCGGGCTGTTCACCACCCATACTCCCGTTCCTGCAGGCCACGACGCCTTCGACGAAGGCATGATGTCCCGCTATTTCGGGCACTATCCTTCCCGTTTCGGCATCAGTTGGGAGACCCTGCTCGGGCTCGGCAAGATCAACGTCGACGACCATAACGAGCGCTTCAGCATGAGCATCCTGGCCGCCAACTGCTCGCAGAACGTCAACGGCGTGTCCATGCTCCACGGCAAGGTGAGCCAGGACATATTCGCCGGCATGTACAAGGGTTATCTCCCCGAAGAACTCCATATCAGCTATGTCACCAACGGCGTCCACTATCCCACATGGGCTTCCAAGGAATGGAAGGCTGTGCATGCCAAGGTGTTCGGACCGGAATTCCAGACGCACCATTACGACAAGCGCTGCTTCGAGGGCATATACAACGTGTCCGACGAGGAAATCTGGGGCACCAGGAAACTCCTGAAGAAGGAACTCATCCGCATTATTAACGACCGCCTTTCCAATCCTGAACTCAGCAGCCATTATTCTCCCAGCGAGGTAGTCCGAATCAAGGAGAATCTGCGCGAGAATGTCCTTACGATAGGCTTCGCGCGCCGTTTCGCAACATATAAGCGTGCGACCCTGCTCTTCTCGGATCTGGACCGCCTGGATGCAATTGTCAATGATCCTGTGCACCCGGTTCAGTTCATCTTTGCCGGCAAGGCTCACCCTGCCGACAATGCCGGCCAGGACCTCATCCGCCAGATCATCAGCATCTCGAAACAGGACAGGTTCCTCGGCAAGATCATCTTCGTGCCCGGATACGACATCTCCCTCGCAAAGAGGCTGGTGCAGGGAGTGGACGTGTGGCTGAACAATCCTACGCGTCCTCTCGAAGCTTCCGGCACCTCGGGCGAGAAGGCCGCCATGAACGGCGTGATGCACTTCTCCGTCCTCGACGGATGGTGGGTGGAAGGCTACAAGGAAGGCTGCGGCTGGGCCCTGCCTCTCGAGAAGACCTACGACGACCAGAACTACCAGAACGAACTGGACGCCGCAAAGATCTATGCCATCATAGAAAACGAAATCGCTCCGGCATACTACAAGAAGGACGCCCGCACCGGCATTTCCACGGAGTGGCTCGGATATATCCGCAACACCATCGCGCAGGTCGCATGCAACTTCACGACCAACCGCATGATGGAAGACTACTGCGTGCAGTACTATCAGCCTCAGTTCGACCGCTTCAACGCCCTGATGGCGAACGATTGCGCAAAGGCCCGCGAGATCGCCGCATGGAAGAAGAAGGTGGAAGAAGCCTGGCCATCCATTAATGTACTGTCGTTCACTGCTCCCAACGCTTCTTATGTCCTTTCGCAGGATAATCCGCTGGACAGCGAGGTGGTCGTAGGACTCGCCGGATTGAGTCCGGAGGATATAGGTGTAGAAATGATCCTGGCAGTAGCCGACAAGAAGAATGTCCTTCATATTCAGGAGAGCATCCAGTACGATGTCGTTTCGTTCGAAGGGGAGGTTGCAAAGTATCATGCTTCCGTTATTCCCGAGCGTACAGGTATGTAT
>CAMNAD010000030.1 GCA_946530505.1 uncultured Bacteroidales bacterium | reverse complement strand
GCCCGACCGGGATCCGTTCCAATAAATCAGCCGACCCTCCGGGGCCGGCTTTTTTTGTCAGTGAACCTGTAGGCAATGGTACAGCCATCCAAGCACCTGGTCCGCTGCATCCATCTGGCCGTGATACCCGGTGTGGACATCGTCCAGGCTGCAGTCCAGAACACCATCGGAATACTTCTCCTTATGCTGCGAAACAGGGGACTGGCAGTGCCAGACATCCAGAATGTGAATGTCTTTTCTGTCCGCAGACCATTCTGTGACTTCAGACATTATCGCCATCACCCTGTCGTTGTTGCCATTGACAGAGTACTTGCGGGGAATGTATCCCGGAGCCCACAATTCCGGATAGCAGGCGCCTGGCCAGCGCATTACGAAATGGGCTGCCGGTATTCCGGGGAAACACTCCAACAGACTCTTCAGGACGTCAGCCGTGGCCCCGATGGATGAGAAACTGTCGCCATCGTTGATTCCTACGTTGATGACAACGTGGGTGGGAGAACACACTGAGACCTTGTTCAGCAGGGCCTGGGACACGATTCTGCTGCCTATTCTGTAGCGTTTGCCATCTTTTCCGCGAACCTTCCGCCCCGATGGATCCGCCATGTCGCTTTCGAGCCTGTTGCCGTGGTCGTCCATGGTCCTGTAACGTTCGATATACTTTTCAAGAGAAAAAGCGTGCCTGCCCTTTTTTGCCTCCTCCAGACTGTAGAATTCGTTTACGGGATTCTCCGCCAACTCGTCCGCCCAATCCTGAAGCGACCCTGAGAACACAGGGTAACCATAAAGGCCGCTGACTTTCTTTGCAAATTCCACAAGACAAGAGTGTTCATCGACAGGATATCTGCCAAAAGGCGTTTTGGCAATCAAGTCGTATTGCCAGGCCTCCTTCGAGAAATCTTTTCCGGTGACGCTCTTGAGCCCCAGGGCGTACCACATCGTTTCCGAGTTGAAGAAATGCGGAGGAGCTCCGGTGTCCATTTTGGCAGCGCAAGGCCAGTTGAGGTATGTATACGAACTCCATCCTCCGTGTGCCGTATAACATTTCTCCGTTCCGAGGCAAGTTACATCCGTTCCGTGTGTCCGGGCCGTGTTCTGCATCATTGTCGCCCAGTTCCATCCACAATCATAACTGCCGGTCCGCGGGTCCGGATTGACTGTACCCGTTGTGCTTTCGCCGAAGCACAGGACCAGAGCCTTGAACTTGTCTGCGACAGATTCCGGCTCTGTGCATACGACTCTGATGCTGTCGCAGAAGGAATTGCCGTCAGCATCGGAAAGGGAAATCGGAACCACCCCGGATACCGGGTGCAGCACGGCCTCTTTATTGCCATCTGCCAACAGGTTCTGGCCCCTGGTCCGGACAAACCCCTCGGGGTAAATGCTGACAGGTTTGCCGTAGGAGTAAACGGTTCCGGCCGGATAGAAAGGAAACAGGCCGAGAGCGGAAACTAAAATGAAGATAATCAGAGTCATATACAAATATAAGACATTATGATAAAAAATGCTTACATTTGTGAATATGAGGACTATGGGCAAGAGCATCGCCGCTATTCTGCTGTTGCTGGCATCTGCCGTTCTGGCGCATGCCAGGATAGAGGACGGCATGCTTTTCCGTTCATATGACGTCCCTGCAGAGCAACGTTCCTCGCTGATTCTTCCCGGAGGACAGAATGAATGGATATCATTCTCGGACTCTGTCACAGTATCATTCTCTATCAAGATTGAATTGAACAAAGGGCGTTTCGGCTATATCTGCCGAATGGACCTGGACAATCAGATGCCCGTCGACTTGCTGCTCTCTCCCCTGTCTGACAAGCCGGCCATCTGCGCTACGTCGGACCATCTCAATCTGATAGTCCTGAATAATGAGGAGGATGATATTCAGGAATGGAAGGACTTTTATGTGAAGGTCTTCAAAAGTGGGGACTGCCTTGTGATGACAGCCAACGGAAAGGAGATCTTCAGGAAAGAATTCAAGTTCAGACGCCATCATATCAAGTTGTATTTCGGCAAGGCGGATACCATGGGATTCGCCACCACCGATGTCGCACCGATGATTCTTGCCGACCTCAAACTGAAGGTGGACGGCAAACGCAGCGTTTCCTGGGCTCTGTCCGACAAGGCCGATCTGGTTTCTCACAGGGGAATCAGCATCAAGGCGGTCAACACTCTTTTTATGAAGGACTTCAACAGGCAATGGACGAATGTCTTCACGATAGAAGTGCCTTCTGCATCCTATGCCTGTTTCTCGGAGGACAAGTCTACAATATGGTATGTTTCCGACGGGCAGGTGATTATGGCTGATGTTGGGGCTGCGTCCTGCCGTGTGCTGGAGTATGGCACGGATATGAAAATGAATCTTGTCCGCGGCGAGTTCGAGTCTCTGCCGGACGGAACTTTGATATATGCCGACGTCGAGAGGGGACAGTTCATCCGTTTCGATAAGGATAAAAGCGAGTGGGAATTGGCCAACGGTCGTACGAGGACATCGACATACCTGCATCACAACAGCGTTTTTCTTCCGGAGCGCGGCGAGTATGTGCAGATGTTCGGATATGGCCAGCATCATTATTCCAACGTGGCCTTTATCTGGAATCCGGATTCCTGTAGCGTTCACTCGAAAGTATTGGAGGGGATAGAACCAAGATACCTGTCCGCAGCCGGAGTATGCGACGGGAAGATATATGTTCTGGGCGGCAAGGGCAATGCAGCAGGCCGTCAGGAGCTGGGGGCTCATCTATGGAGCGACTTCCATGAGATAGAGCCGGGCGACCTTTCGTGCAGTCTTTTGTGGCGCAACGATATTCTTTCTTCCATGGTCCCGGCGCACGACCTGGTGTTCGAGGATGGAGGAAAGTCGTTCCTTGCACTTCTGTACAATCCGGAACTGTATGAATCTTCGCTTCAGTTGATGCGCTTCGACCGCGAGACAGGAAAGTGCGAGCCTCTGGCGGACAGAATACCCTATTTCTTCTCGGATGTCACTTCCGATGCCCGCCTGTGCTATAATGCCGAGCACGATTTCTATATAGCGGCCGTCTGTTATGCTGCCGAATCGGGCAAGCACTACGTCTCCTCTTATATACTCGGGGCGCCCGTTCTGAGTGGATCTGATTCCCGTCCGTCCCGGAAACTTCCGGTCTGGGCAATCCTGCTGGTTGCAGCGTTGCTGCTTCTGATTCCTGCTCTGTTGCTTGTCCGCAGGCATAAAGGCCGGAGCCGTTCCGTCGAAGAAGAGGACATTCCGATGAAACTGCCTGTACTCGACAAGCCGGGCATTTATCTTCTTGGCGGGTTCCACGTACTCGACAAGGACGGCAACGACATTGCTTCGTCTTTCTCTCCTACCCTCGTCCAGTTCTTGTCCGTCCTTATCCTGTATACCGCTGAAAAGGGAGGAGTATCCAACGCGATGCTCAAGTCTGTGCTGTGGCCGGACAAGTCGGACCAGAGTTTCAATAACAACAAGGGCGTGAATCTTAACAAGTTGCGCCTGCTGCTGGAACAGGTGGGCGGAGTGCAGGTCGTATCCGATGGAGGCAATTGGAAAGTAGAGAACAATGGCGGATCCTGCGATTATCTGCTTGCAAAGGAACGTTTGTCCGGGAGCAGCATCCAGGAGATACTTCAGGTAGCTTCCTGGGGGCCGCTTCTCCCTGAATATCATTTCGACTGGCTGGACAAGTTCAAGTCCAGATACACCGATCTCGTTTTCAGCAGGCTGGACGAGATTGCCGGGTCGGGTGTATCCGCAGAGACAAAAGTGCGCGCCGCAGACTGCCGACTGTTGTTTGACAGTCTTGACGAGGATGCCATGCTGCAGAAATGCCAGGCCCTGATTTCACTTGGAAAGATGGGTACTGCAAAGACTGCGTTCGCTCGTTTCACGGCGGAATACAAGCAGGTGATGTCGGAAGATTTCGGCACGGATTTCGCCGATTTTATCAAAAATAATCTTCATTAATTCTTTTATTAATTCCCGCGTTAACGCCGGCTGCATATATTTGCGCTCAAACTACGTAGTTAATGAGCACATTTCTGAAACATCTGGTCGTCCCCGTCGTTACGCTGGCTCTGGTTTGCGCGGCGCTCCCGTCCTGTGAAGGCCTTGCCGGGCGTGTTGATGCTCTCGAGGCCAGCGTTTCCGACCTCAAGACAATCTCCGAATACATCCAGCAGGTTTACAGGGAAAACAAGATAGTTCGGGAGATAATCCGGGACGGCGACAACTATATCCTGGTTTTTACCGACGAAACCAGCGTCACCATAGACAATTCCTCTCAGGAAGTCGACCAGCTGACCGTCAGCAGTGACGGACGCGCCGTGATAATCACTCTTTCCGATGGCTCGAAGTACAGCATCCCCTACTATTTCGCCGTGCCATCGTCCGTGACCTTCCTCTCCTCGAAACCCGTGAACATGGTTCTCGGCGCCAGCGCGTCCGTACAGTTCCGGGTCAGCCCTTCAAATGCCGTCTTCAATACCGGGGACGTTGTACTGGAATACGACGGTGCCAATTTCGCTCTGGACAGTGTCGCCCGGGTCAAGGATGAAGGAGGCAATCCGGTTCCCGGTCACTACACTGCCGCCATCAGGGATCTGGGAGTGTCCGACGAATATGAGGAAGAAGCGATAATCGTTATCACCGCCACTGATATCAACGGGGAGAAGGTTTCGGTTTATTCCAGTCCGCTCACTCTGAAGACCGTTTCGTTCCATGGAATCAACACCGGCCTCCCTTTCGTCATCATAGACACGCCGGAAGGCGCTCCCATCGTGTCGAAAGAGGACTGGATGGCCGGAGCGACCATGACCATACTCAATCCCGACCTCAGCGTCAGTTACCAGGGAAGCCTGAGCGTAAAGGGCCGCGGCAACAGCACCTGGACCCAGTTCCCAAAGAAACCTTATGCCCTCAAACTCGACAGCAAGTCGGAGATTCTGGGCATGAAAAAGCATAAGCGCTGGTGCCTGCTTGCAAATTGGATGGACCGCACCCTCATCCGTAACGCCGTCGCTTTCGAGATATCCCGAAAGACCGAACTCGCCTGGACCCCTTCCGGCAAATTCGTGGAACTCTTCCTCAACGGCGAGCACAAGGGCAACTACTATCTCTGCGAGCAGGTCAAGGTAGATGAGAACCGCGTGAATATCACTCCGCTTAAGAAGACTTCCGTCGAGGGAGGATACTTGATGGAGGTGGATGCCTGGTTCGACGAGGCCTACAAGTTCCGTTCTCCCATCCACGATGTGCCCTGGCAGTTCAAGGACCCGGATGAGGTCAATGAAGCCCAGTTCGCATATATGCAGAACTATGTGCGTGAATTCGAGGAATCCCTCTATGACGATGCAAAGTTCGCGGCTCGGGACTACACCAACTACATCGACTGTGATTCGTGGGTGGACTGGTGGCTTGTGAACGAACTCGCACAGAACGGGGATGTGAATCAGCCCAAGAGCATATATATCTCCAAGGATGTGGGCGGCAAACTTGTGGCCGGTCCTGTGTGGGACTTCGACTGGGGAACTTTCATTCCTGTCGAGTTCAATCCCTCGATGGAGAAAATCAACTATACCTGCCGCGGCCCCAGATTCTATCTGAACCGTATCTGTATCGAAGACCCCAAGTTCCGCGCTCTTGCCAAGGAGCACTGGATGAGGTTCAGGTCGGCTCTTGCGGAGATACCCGCATATATCGACTCTCTGGCCGCCACTCTGGTGGCATCCGATGCCATCAACATTGCGATGTGGCCCATCGACCGTACTACTAACCAGGATGTCCACCTGAGTTATGCGGATGCTGTTGCGAGGCTGAAGCAGGCGTATACGGAGAAATACCGGTGGTTGGACAATATAATTATCAATACATACTAAAGTCATATGAACAACAAACTGACATTGTCGGGCAGAATTGCTGCCGCGCTGCTTTTGATGGCATTCCTGATGCCGTCCTTAAGCGCGAATGCAATTGCCCAGACAAAGCAAAGCGATTCCAAAGTCGTGCGCACCGTTGTCGGTACGGTAAAAGCAGGCGGCGCTTTCCCGGGTCCGCTCCCGGGTGCGTCCGTCTACAATACCAAAACCAAACAGGGTACTGTGACCGACAATGAAGGAAACTATTCAATCGGCGTGACTGGGCCCGAAGACATTCTCCAGTTCCGTTTCATGGGCTACAAGGACCTTGACCGTATCGCCGGCGTGGACCGCAGGGTCGATGTGACTCTCGACGATGCATCCGACATGCTCGATGAAACAGTAGTCATCGGCTATGGTACCACCAAGAAAAGAGACATTACCGGATCCATCGTTTCCGTTACCAAGGACGATATCGAGAACAAAATGCCTACGAACGTTTTCGACGTCCTTCAGGGAACTGCCGCCGGCGTGCAGGTTACATCCGGTTCCGGACAGCCCGGTGAAGGATCGAACGTAGTCATCCGCGGCACCTCCACCATGAACGATGCCGGTGTCGGTCCTCTCTGGGTGATTGACGGAGTGCCGAGCGCCGACATCGACCAGATCAATCCTTATGATATCGAGTCGATCGAAGTCCTGAAAGATGCCGCATCTGCAGCCATCTATGGTGCCCGCTCCGCAAACGGTGTCATACTTGTTACGACAAAGAGGGGAAATGAAAGCAACCCGGTACTGGAGGTGCGCTATCAGCACTCCCTCGCGAACCTGACCCACAAACTTCCCCAGGTGAACGCCAACGAGTACAGGAGCATGCAGAAGAACTACCTTGCATATGCCGGGGATGAGGGCAAGGGACTTGTGTCGCAGGCGGTGGTCAATATCCTCAACTCCCAGCTCGGTGACCCCTACAATGCTCTGCTGAACAACGACAACGACTATCAGGACATAGCCTACCGCGTTGCAAACAAAGATCAGATCGACCTCAGTTTCGGCGGTGCCAGCCGTCAGTTGAAATATATGCTGATGGGAGGCTACTATAACGAGCAGGGTATCATCAACAACACCAATTTCAGGAGGGCATCAGCCCGCCTGAACGCCGACTACAAGGCCAGCAACATCCTCTCTCTCGGCACCAAGATCAACGTGAGTTATGCCAAGAAGGACGGTGTGGACGAGGCCGGATACCTCAACAGTATCCTCTCCCGCAAACCTACGCTGAGTCTCTATTATCCGGACGGTACCCTCATCGGAACCCTGTGGGGGATAAGTCCGCTTTCCGCCGATCTGCAGACCAATTTCAACGAGTACTACAGGGCCTCGGTCTTCCAGTTCGCCGATATCGCGTTCAACGAGCACCTCAAGTGGACATCGAACCTGAATGCCAATTTCGGCCTTGTCCGATACACATATATGCGCCCTACGGCCCTCAGCGACCAGTATCTTCACAACAACGGTCAGCATCGCAGCACCATGACCTTCGACGTGATGAACGAAAACTACCTGAATTACACAAACACTTTCCGCGACAGGCATACCTTCTCCGCGATGGCAGGTTTCTCCATCCAGTCGTGGCGCAGCGCCGTCGAGTATTTCAAGGGAAAGGATTCCGCCACCGACGCCGTCTGGACAATGAACGCATTTGCGGCCAACTTCGACCTTACGGCCACCGGCAGCACCGAGACCATGCATACCATGGCGTCCGGTTTTGCGCGTGTGACATATAATTACAATTCGAAGTATATCCTTTCGGCCAATATCCGCGCCGACGGCTCTTCCCGCTTCGCCTCCGACAAGAAAGTAGGCTTCTTCCCTTCTGTTTCCGCAGCCTGGAGAATCTCGGACGAGAAATTCATGCGCAGATTCAAAAAGGCGGTCAAGCTTACGGACGCCAAGCTGCGTGCAAGTTACGGTGTGACGGGAAACGAGGCCATCGGCGATTTTGACTCGCAGCTGAGTTATGCAATCGGCGGCATCTACGATGGTATCGCAGGCGTCACCCCTTCCAGGATCGCCGTCAACGATCTGGGATGGGAGCGCACCCGCCAGTTCAACGTCGGCACCGACCTGAGTTTCCGCCAGGGTCGTTACCAGTTCACGGCCGATGTGTTCGACAAGATTACTGACAACCTTCTCGCGAATTACGAGATTCCCAAGGAGTGGGGATTCAATACCGTCCGCAAGAATATCGGCAGCATCGACAACAAGGGCGTGGAACTTGCGTTCAAGGGAACCTTCATCAACAAGAAGAACTATTACCTGCACATCGACGCCAACGCCACTTACAGCAGAAACAAGGTGGTGGAACTCGCGAACCATACCGCCTACATCCACAGCGACAACTGGTACATCTCCGAGAACCGTCCGCTGGGCGACTTCTACGGGTACAAGTATCTCGGAGTTTTCGCATACGACGAATCCAATGCATTCACATCCGACTGGAAGCAGCTTACTCCTGTTTTCTCCGGCGGGTCGTTCAGCCACTACACTCTTGACGGCGTGCGCTACGACGGTCCCGTCAAGCAGAAGACCCTCCCCAGCGGCGTTCCGTTCAGGGGCGGCGACATCAACTGGGAAGAGAACCCGGATCATCGCGATGGCATCATCAACGACCAGGACCGCATGATTCTCGGCAATGCGCAGCCCTACATAATGGGCGGTTTCACGATGACTTTCCGCTACAAGCAGATAACGATGACGGCCGCATCCTACTTCTCCTATGGCGGAAAGATATACAACTTCGCCCGTTACAATCAGGATCAGGCCAGCATGGCCGCCTGGTCCACTACTCCTACCATCAACTGGGTGGACAATTTCTGGGTGAAACAGGGTGACGTGGTGGAATACCCCCGTCCCTTCGCCGACAGTTTCCAGAACGACCGTCACGTGAACTCCAAATACATCGAAGACGGATCCTACTTCAAGATCAGGAACATCAGGATTGCCTATAGGTTCAAGCAGACCAAACTGCAGAAATACAACATCAAGGGTATCAACATCTATGCATACGTGACCAATCCGTTCACGTTCACCGCATACAGCGGGTACGATCCTGAATTCTCAAACTACAGCGCTCTCTCAATAGGTATGGACACCAACCGTTTCCCCCGCAACAGAGAGTTCGGCCTCGGTCTCACTCTTAACTTGTAACAGGATATGAGAAATTATATAAAAACTACGATAATCTGCCTGTTGGGCGCATCGGTCATTGCCGCTTCCTGCGACATACTGAAAGTGGATCCCATCAGCGAAATCCCCCAGAGCCAGATGTGGCAGAATCAGCGCGACGTGAATGCCGGTATCGCGGAAATATACTCGTCCTTCAGGACGGCCCTCCGGACCAACTGGTTCTGCTGGGGAGAGATGCGTTCCGACAACTTCGTGCTTTATCAGGAACTTCCTTCTGAGTATTCCAAGCTCCTGCTCAACCAGATGACCACCGACCTGCCTTCCACCAGCTGGCAGTCTCTTTACAAGGTTATCAGCAACACCAACTTCGCGATTCAGAATATCCCGGATTCCGAAATCACCGACCAGGCCCTCAAGAACGACTATCTTGGCCAGGCGTATGCGATGCGTGCGCTGTGCTACTTCTACGCCGTCCGCGTATGGGGTGCAGTGCCGGTATACGTGGAACCTGTAGACAATATAGCCAATGCCGAATTCAAGGGACGTACCCCTATGGACCAGGTGCTCACCGAAGTCATAATCCCCGATCTCGAAATGGCAGAGTCCCTGATAGACCCGTCTTCGGTAGAACGCAAGAGGATAAGCCGCAATGCCGTTTATGCCATTCTGGCCGATGCCCAGATGTGGGCCGGGCAGTGGGAGGCGGCGGATGCAACCATCGACCGCTTTATGGCTGCCAACGGCAGTCCGGATGCGGCCATCCAGAATTCGACGGTCGTATTCCAGAAGGATATCGCCGCCCTCAAGAACTCGTTCGTGAACGGGCTCAACAACAAGGCGGGCGACAACAATCCCCAGGTCGATGAATATGGCGAGAGCAACGAGTTCATCTTCGTCATCCATCAGAACATAAACGAAGCCGGGCAGAACAACTACTCCATGATCTGGAGCATACTCGGCTGCGGAATGGGACAGGGCTCCACCGTGGTTCTCTCTCCCAAACTCCAGGCGGTTTATGAAAGCGCCGCTGCCAAGGCGCCCGTGGACAAGCGTTTTGAGTATTACCTCTGCCCTTCCAAGAGCAGCGCGGAGTCTTTCCAGGTGCACAAGTATATGGCGAACGGCACATCCGTGAAATATCAGGACTATATCAACTGCCAGGTCGCATATCCTGTATACCGCTATACCGACGTCCTCTTTATGCAGGCCGAGGTCAAGGCCAATCTCGACAAGTGGCAGGATGCACTCAACCTTGTCCAGTTCGTTCTCGACAGGGCGGGAGTCTCCTCCACCATCGCAAATGTCTCCGACTTTACTTCCCGCGACGAGCTGATCGACTATATTCTCGACCAGAAGCAGATCGAACTCGTCGGCGAAGGCAAGCGCTGGTTCGACCTTGTGCGCAATCACAGGGTGGTAGAGGTGATGAACCCCATCAACGGCCTCAGCAGCCGCGACCAGGAGCTCTTCCCCATCAACCAGTCGGTACTGAATCTTTGCCAGGGGGCGTATAAACAAAACCCCGGTTATTAACAGAAGGAGGAAATGGAAATGAAAACGATTAAAACCATAGCAACCCTTTTTGCCGTGATGGCGGTGCTTGCATCCTGCTCGAAATTCCGCATGCAAACCGACTATCATTATGAAAGCGCTCCCCTCGATCCCCATGTCGGGATAAATGCATGGCAGTATATGCAGTCGCGCGAGGACCTTTCCGAAATGGTCGAGGCCGTGCAGTATGCCGGAATGGAGGACTACTACACCCAGAAGTCCCGGACCATCACTTACCTGTTCCTGAACAATACGGCGATCCTGGCATTCCGCAACAACCACGCACAGGTAGACAGGATATCTTACTGCGACAAGGACGAGGTCACCCGCCTGCTCCTGTACCACATGATAGTCGGCGAGTACCACTCTCTCGACCAGAAGCTGCCCGTCCAGCCCATCTATGTAAAGACCCTGCTGGACGGAGAATGGGGACTGATGACCCTGAAAGTCAATAAATCCTCTTCCAACTCAATCGGTTATCCTATTGCCAACGGCAATATCGTGGCCAACGAGAAAGGAAGCAACTTCAACAGCCGCAGGTCCAGTTCGGTGACAACCAACATAATGCCTACCAATGGCGTGATCCACATTATGAACGACTACGCCATGTATCGCAAAACTTACACGGACGTTACACCCTATTAACAGAAGACAGGTATGAAAAAGATATTATCAGCTATCGCAGTCATACTGGCTCTTTCCCTCGCAGCCTGCACCGAAAAGGAACCGAGCTACGAAGGAATGAAGGCCCCCAGTATCGAACTGATGTACGATGCCATCAATCCCGACCTCAACAGGGTGGACAACACTCCCGTGGTGTGCGTGGTCTTCTCCGAAGCCGGACTCGCCAGCGTGACCCTGTCCAAGACCGAGGCCGGAAAGAACGTGATGATCAGCGAGACCACCAAGTTCAACGACTTGCATCAGTACTCCATGAAGGAAACACCTTCGTGGAATCTGAACATCACTTCGCTCACCATCAAAGCGATAGACAAGGCCGGAAAGAAGGCGGAGAAGAGCATCGAAGTCGTCGTGACGCCCGTGCTTCCCGCTCCGGTCATCACTTTCGAGAAGGAAAAGATCGAAATCAACGAGAGGAACGAAGATCCTAACGAAGTGGAAACCAAGTTCGAGATCGTGTCATCCAACACTTTGCAGAGCGTCAAGGTGTCGCTGTTCACGTCTGAAGGCATTCTCGATGTTCCTCTGAATCCGGCATTTCACGTCGGGGATTCCACTTACGCCTTCTCTCAGGTCATTACCTATTTCGAGGGATACCGCGGAGTACAGGTGAGCGCCACCGATGCCAACGGCAAGATGAAGATCGAGACTCTCCCCGTGAACTACATCCCGGCTCCTGCACCTACTATGGAACCCACCGGGGAAACCACCGTGGAACCTCTCATCGTCAAGAGCACCGATTCCCGCACATTCACCTTCGCGGTCAAGGCGGAGACAGGTCTTTCCAATATCGAGGTCGTCAAGCTCACGAAGGATATTCAGGGGAAGGATGTGAACAATCGCGTGGCCATCGAGTATTACGATGCTTCCAAGGATTTCGAGGTGAATTATTCATACACCCTCGATGCATTCGGGACCGATGCACATGCACTGGCATTCATAGCGACCGACAGGCTCGGACACACCGCCAGCGTCCGTATCCCTACATTCGTAAACCTGCGCTATGGCAAGGACATCGTGATCGCCGCACAGCGTAACACCAAGGAGCCTTTGGTGCTTGAGGAATTCCCGGGAGTGGAATCTTACTGCTTCTTCTCCGTAAGGGACTTCAAGACCTACAGTCTCTTCGACTGGTGGAAGACCGAGAACCGGCGCAATATCGATTTCTTCTATTTCGCTTGGAACAACGGTGGCGCATCCGACAACGGTACACGTCTGATGAGGGCCAATGAAGACCGCGCCGGACAGGATCCGAGCTGGTTCACTTACACTGATCCCGAAGGCCTCAACAGCATTCCTACCCTGGCAGGTTCCAATGCCAACTGGGGCAGCCGCAACGCCACCTACATCAAGAAACTTACCAGCGCCTATGCATTCAACTTCGACAACGTCACTCTCGACGATCTGACCGCATCCGCAGTGCAGTCATATGTGGTGCAGGGCAAGACCAACCCGGACTGGATCAACTACAAGGCGGGAGATTGCTTCATCTTCAAGACCGGCCCTCTCTCCACCTATCCCAACAGCACCGGCATCGTGCGTTTCGAGCGCATCGAAGGCAGCCGTGACTCCTTCACGGGCCAGAATGCTCTCCCGAACGACAAGCCTTGCTACATCGTGATTTCCATCAAGACCCAGGTGGTAGAATGAGAAGGTTTATATCCATAGCAATCGCATCTATGCTGTCTGTCTGCGCCTTTGCACAGGCGGGCAGCTGCGATGTGGTCGTTTACGGGGGCACCGCATCCGGTGTCATCACCGCATACACAGCAGCCAAAGAGGGTCTGAACGTAGTCCTGATCGAGAGGACCGGGCATGTCGGAGGCCTCACCACCAGCGGCATCGGCAATGTCGATATCGGCTGGGCCACTACCGTAGGCGGCTACACGGCCGATTTCCTGCGCACCGTCGGTGCTCACTACGGCACTCCGCATCGTATGCAGATCCATCTGGAATGCAAGGTCGCGGAGCAGATAATGAATCAGATGCTCACCGACACCGGCGTCCGGACAGTATTCCACACCCGCTTGAAGGAAAAGGGCGGAGTTGAGGTGAAGGACGGCAGGATCGTATCCGTCACAATGGAAGACGGCACGGTTTACAGCGCCCCGATGTTCGTCGACTGCAGCTACGAGGGAGACCTCATGGCCCAGGCAGGAGTGAGCTATCTTACCGGCCGTGAAAGCAGGGATGAGTTCGGGGAATCTTCCGCAGGAGTGTGCGAGTACCGCCATTTCCGTAACTACACGCAGGAAGAACTGCCTGCAGTTCGCAAGATAGCTGCGAAATACCCCCTCGACATCAAATTCGAAGAGAAGGTTGCAGTGGGAAC
>CAMNAD010000029.1 GCA_946530505.1 uncultured Bacteroidales bacterium | reverse complement strand
ATGGATCCGGACAATATGCTTGCGAAGGAGCGCTACACCTACGCAAAGAAGATGCTGCAGGATCAGCAGCAGAATCAGGATCAACAGCAGAACCAGGACCAGAACCAGGACCAGAATCAGGATCAGCAGGATCCCCCTGAAGACCAGCCCGAGGATCAGCCTGAGGATCCGGACGGGGACCGGCAGAATCAGCAGGATCAGCAAAACCGGCAGAATCAGCAGGATCAGGACCAGGGGCAGGATGGTCAGCAGCAACGCCAGCAAATATCCCCCCAGCAGGCCCAGCAGATGCTTCAGGCAGTGCAGGAAAAGGAGAAGGACACTCAGGACAAGGTGAAAAAGCAGAAGGCGGCCCTGCTCAAATCCCGTCAGAAAGAGAAGAATTGGTAGAAATGAAGAAACTACTTTCCATATGTATATGTTTGCTCGCGGCCATCGGCCTGCGGGCCCAGTCCATACGTGTCGACGCTCCCAACCTGGTAGCCGCCGACGAGCAGTTCAACGTGACTTTCTCCGTTGAAGGAGAACATTCCGCCTCCGAGTTCGAATGGGCGCCGGGGGATGGATTCAAACTGATATGGGGGCCGCAGAAGAGCACGTCCACATCTATCAGCATTGTCAACGGCAAGCGCTCGAAGAGCGTAACAAATTCCTATACATACGTGCTTATGCCCACGCGTGCGGGGAGCTTCTCCCTTCCCGGCGCAGTGGCCACCATACAGGGGAAGAAGGTGAGTTCGCGCTCTTTCTCGATCGAGGTGGTGGCAGGAGGCGCCGCCAAATCCGGCGCGGCATCTTCCGGCAGCGGCAGCCAGCAGGGCAGGAGCGGCGCATCAGCAGGCAACATTTCCTCGGAAGACCTCTATATGCGCCTGATAGTCAGTAAGACACGTGCGGTAGTAGGGGAGGGGGTCACCGCTACTCTCAAACTCTACCAGAGGGTGAACATAGCAGGCTTCGAGGATGCCCGCTTCCCTTCATTCAACGGTTTCTGGAGCCAGGAGGTCCAGACTCCTTCGAACATTGAGTTCAAACGCGAGAATGTGGGCGGCGAGATCTTCAATACCGCCGTCATCCGCAGCTGGAACCTAATTCCGCAGAAGGCGGGAGATTTCGAGATAGAGCCCGCCGAACTCGTGTGCCAGGTGAACGTCAGGGCCTCGTCGTCATCATCCGGAAGCATATTCGACAGTTTCTTCCAGGACAGCTACCGGCAGGTCCGCAAGAGAATCACCACCCAGCCTGTAACCCTTCATGTGTCGCCCCTGCCTGCTGGTGCTCCCGCTTCGTTCGGGGGTGGCGTGGGCAAGTTCGAGATGAAGGCCGAACTCACCAGGGATTCTCTCAAGACACACGATGCCGCCTCGCTCAAGGTGACGGTGTCCGGAACGGGCAACCTCGCGCTCATCAACGCGCCAAGGATTTCTTTCCCTCCGGATTTCGAGGTATACGATGTAAAGTCTTCCGATTCCGGCCGCAGCAGGGTGTTTGAGTATCCGTTCATCCCCCGCAGCCACGGCGGATTCGAGATAGGACCTGTCGAGTACAGCTACTACGACATTGCGGCGGGCCGCTACGTGACTCTGAGCTCCGGCCCCCTGCATCTCTGGGTGGCGCGCGGCGCTGAACTTGACGGCAATGCGCAGGCGGGCGGCCAGTTGGTGCAGAACCGCCGCGACGTGAAGGATCTCGGAAGTGATATACGCTTCATTTCCACCAAATTGCCTTCGTTCTCCGGAGCAGGCAGATTCTTCGTGTTCTCGCCGCTGTTCTGGGGCTTGTCCGCTCTTCTGCTGCTGGCTGCCGCTGCGCTCTGGTTCTTCCTCCGCAGGCAGGCCGCCCGCAAGGCGGATGTTGCGGGAAGCCGCAACCGCGCCGCCACGAAGATGGCCCGCAGGCGCCTCGCCATGGCCGGGGATTTCCTCCACAGGAATCTCTATACCGCCTTCTACGAGGAACTTCACAAGGCCTTGCTGGGCTTCATCTCGGACAAGCTCAACCTCGATGCGGGCGATATGAGCAAGGAGAATATCGCTTCGCGTCTTGCCGCTGAGGGCGTCCCTGAGAGCCTGACCGCCGGTTTTACCGGTCTGCTGGATGCGTGCGAATATGCCCGCTACGCACCGGATGCCGGGCATGAGGCCATGAATTCCCACTACGACAGCGCAGTGGAGGTGATATCCGCAATCGATTCTTCCATGAAAAAAAATAACAGGAAAGCTGCCGGCGGGGCGGCACTTGCCCTTCTTCTGATGCTCGTGCCCTTTGGCTCGCAGGCGGCGGATGCATATCCGGACTCCCTCTGGAATGCCGGTGTGGCCGCATATTCCGACGGCCGCTGGACTGATGCCGTCCAGGTCTGGAGTGACATAGAGGGCCTCGGACTGGCTGCTCCAGAGCTTTATTGTAACCTTGGGGATGCTTACTTCAGGCAGAACAGCCTGGCGGAGGCCATCCTCTATTATTCACGTGCGCTGAAGCTGGATCCTTCCAATGCCGATGCGCGATATAATCTGGAATTCGCCAAGTCTCTGACACAGGACAAGATAGATTCTGTGCCGGAGTTTTTCCTGCTGAGCTGGATGCGGCGACTGTGCTGGGCCCTGTCTTCGGACAGCTGGGCGTGGCTGTCGCTGTTCTTCGCCGGTCTGATGCTCGGGATGGCCCTGCTCTTCCTCCTTTCTAGCGGGAGTGCACGCAAATGGGGATTCTTTGCCGGAATCGCGGCGGCCCTGCTGCTGATTCTCACCCTGGTATTCGCGGCTTGGCAGAGGAGGGATTATTATCGGGCCGACGACGCTGTAGTGATGCGCCCGGTGGTTTCCGTGAAGAGTTCTCCGTCGGGGGCCGATACAAAGAGCCTTTTCATCCTGCACGAAGGTACGACGGTGGAATTGCTCGACTCTGTTGGCGATTGGTGCGATATCCGCTTGAGTGACGGCAGGGAAGGATGGTTGCAAAAAGAAGAAATTGAAGTGATTTAGTGTTGATAAATTGTTAATGGTTTTGGTTTTTGACGAATTCTTTCTATATTTGCAGCGCAATTGTGCCTTTACGCGCGCGACTGCAATGTTTGGTTTGTAGTTTAATTTTAGTTAACTAAATCAATAAAAAGTATGAAAAAGTTTTTCGCAATTGCTGCCGCCCTTCTTATCGGTGTTGCTGCTTTCGCACAGGAAACCAACAAGGATGAGAACGGAAACACTAAGTTTGGTGGCTATGAAACCAACAAGTTCCTTGACAACTGGACCCTCGGAGTAGGTGTCGGCGTCAACTCTACTTGGGATGTTATCGGTGGAAACGAAGGTTTTGTCGTTGCTTTCCCCGCAATTCAGGTTGATCTCGGCAAATGGTTCACTCCTGAGTTTGGTGCCCGTCTCAGCTGGCGTGGTCTCCAGAACAAGCTTGGCAAGAGTGCTGCCGGCAAAGAAGCTTTCAACTATGTAAAGGTTGACGGACTCGTTCATCTTTCCAACCTCTTCGCAGGTTACAAAGAGAACCGCCTTTGGGATGTAGTATTCCTCGGTGGTGTTGGTGACCTTATCGACGATCAGGCTGGTCACGAGTGGGGTGTTGAGGCTGGTTTCCAGAACAACTTCCATCTCTCCGACAAGATTGACCTCAATGTTGAGCTCGGTGGAAACCTCGCTCCCGGTGCCCGTTACGGCAACTTCGGCAAGTTCGTTACCTTCCCTTATGCTATCGCAGGTATCGCTCTCAACCTTGGTCGCAACAACTGGACCCGCGTAAGCACTACCGCTGCCGCTGCCGCTGCTGCTATCGCTGCTGCTGAGGCTGCTGCCAAGAAGGCTGCCGCTGACGCTGACAAGGCTATCGCTAATGCCAACGCCGCTGCCAAGAACGCACAGGATGAGGCTAAGCAGCTTGTTGATGAGGCCAAGAAGGCTAACACCAGCAATGTTGACGATCTCTTCAATGAGCCCGTCGTTGTTTACTTCACCATCGGCAAGAGCACTCTCTCCAGCACCGAGAAGGCACACGCTGAATACGCTATCAAGAACATCATCTCCCGTGGCGAGAACGTTAAGTTCACCCTCAACGGAAGCGCCGATACCGGCACCGGTTCCAAGAAGCGTAACGAGCAGCTCAGCAAGGAGCGTGCACAGACTGTTTACAACCTCGTTGATGAGCTTGGCGTAAGCCGTGAGAACATCACCGTTGTAGAGTGGGACGGCACCGAAAGGTTCGCTACTCCTGAACTCAACCGTGCGGTTATCATCGAGAAGCAGTAATTTTGCTGGCGCAAAATAATTTCAGCGGGTCGCCTCACGGCGGCCCGCTTTGCTATCCAGCCCCCTTCCAGGGGGATTGTTTCGTTTCGCGGCTGGCAGAAGTCAGTTTGTCGCCGTGCCCAAAAGCGCCCGAAATGGGCACGGCACCCCCGAAAACCGGCTTCCCGTGCCCAAAAGTGCCCGAAATGGGCACGGCACCCCCGAAAACCGGCTCCCCGTGCCCAAATACCGACAAATCGGGCACGGGATGCAGCGAGAATTCTAAAAAAACACTAAATTTGCAGGTTATTTAGTAGTTACAGCAGAATATGCAGGAAATCAGAAATATAGCAATCATCGCCCATGTCGACCACGGCAAGACAACGCTTGTAGACCGTATGATCTATCAGGCCAATCTTGTGCGCCAGCCGGAGAATCTCGGGCAACTCATTCTGGACAACAACGATCTCGAGCGTGAGCGTGGCATCACCATCCTCGCCAAGAACGTGTCCGTCACCTACAAGGATGTCAAGATCAACATCATCGACACCCCCGGGCACAGCGACTTCGGCGGTGAGGTTGAGCGTGTGCTCAATATGGCGGACGGCGTGCTGCTGCTCGTCGACGCTTTCGAAGGCTGCATGCCGCAGACGCGTTTCGTGCTCCAGAAGGCCCTCCAGATGGGAAAGAAACCCATCGTGGTGATCAACAAGGTAGACAAGCCCAACTGCCGCCCGGATGAGGTGCAGGAAGAGGTGTTCGACCTTATGTTCAACCTGGACGCCACCGAGGAACAGCTGGACTTCAAGACGGTCTACGGCTCGGCCAAGCAGGGCTGGATGTCGCTCGACTGGCGCAAGCCTACCAACGACATCACCCCTCTGCTCGATGTCATCCTCGAAGAGGTGCCCGCCCCTGCAGTGGTGGAAGGCACTCCTCAGATGCTCATCTCCTCGCTCGAATACTCTCCCTACGTGGGGCGTATCGCTGTGGGGAAGGTCACCCGCGGCAGCCTTCATACAGGCGAACAGATCAGCCTCTGCAAGCGCTACGACATAGTACAGAAGCACAAGATCAAGCAGCTTATGACCTTCGAGGGGCTTGGCAAGGCGAATATAGACGAGGTAGGCTGCGGCGATATCTGCGCTGTAGTGGGTATCGACGGATTCGAAATCGGAGACACCATCGCCGACTTCGAAAATCCGGAGGCTCTTCCTCCCATCGCCGTGGACGAACCTACCATGAGCATGCTCTTCACCATCAACAACTCTCCCTTCTTCGGCAAGGACGGCAAATACGTGACATCCCGCCACATCAAGGACCGCCTCGAGAAGGAACTCGAGAAGAATCTCGCCCTGCGTGTGAAACCGGGCCTGAGCGCGGATTCCTTCGTGGTGTACGGGCGCGGCGTGCTGCATCTCTCGGTGCTCATCGAGACCATGCGCCGCGAGGGCTTCGAGCTTCAGGTAGGTCAGCCGAAGGTGCTGGACAAGACCATCAACGGACAGCGCTGCGAGCCTATAGAGGAGATGTCGATCGAGGTGCCGGAAGAGTTCGTGGGCGCCGCCATCGAGATATCCACCCGCCGCAAGGGTGCGCTGCTGCGCATGGAGCCCCGCGGAGACCGGACTCTGCTGGAGTTCGAGATCCCTACCCGCGGCCTCATGGGCCTTCGCAGCAACCTTCTGACAGCTTCCCAGGGAGAGGCCATCGTCGCCTACCGCTTCAAGGATTATCAGCCTTACAAGGGCGAGATAGAGCACCGCAACAACGGTTCGCTGGTGTCGCTCGAGACGGGAGAGGCCAAGGCCTACTCGATGAACAAGCTGCTGGACCGCGGCCGCTTCTTCGTGGAGCCCGGCGAGGAGATTTATGCCGGTCAGGTAGTGGGTGAGCATACCCGCGAGCGCGACCTGAACATAAATATCTGCAAGGCCAAGCAACTTACGAACGTGCGTGCCGCCGGTTCCGACGAGAAGATACTTCTGCCTCCCGCCATCAAGTTTTCGCTCGAAGAAGCCCTGGAATATATCCAGGAAGATGAACTTGTGGAGGTTACCCCTCATCATATGCGCATACGCAAGATTCTGCTCGATCCTCTTGCACGCAAAAGAAATAGTGATATCGCTGATTGATAATAGAAAAAAAATTCGTACCTTTGCAACCCTTTGTTATACCCCTTGGTGGATTGGCACAAGGCGGCACCCGGTTCGACTGGCGTGCTGACGGAACGTTCTTTGGCAATTCCGGCAACTCGGAGATTCTTGCAGCGGATCTCGAGGTGACGGTTCACGTAGAAAAGTCGATGAGATTTTTCGGTGTGGACGGCACCATCGTGGGCAAGGTGACGGTTCTTTGCGACAGATGTCTCGAGGAATTGGAACTGCCTGTGGATACGGGGTTCAAGCTGAGTGTCAAGTTCGGCGGGAGTGCAGAGACGGCTGATGCAGGCGACAGGGAAATCGTGATGATTCCCGACGGCTCCCAGGAGCTCGACCTGTCGCAGTTCGTCTACGATTACGCCTGCATTTCGCTGCCGATGCGGAGGGTGCACCCCGAAGGGGGATGCAATCCCGAGGCACTGAAGTATCTGAGCACGGAAGAATCCGCGGGCGAGGCACCCTCTGCGGGGAGTCCGTTTGCGGCGCTGAAGGACATTTTGAAATAACAATAAATAATATAAAGTACCATGGCACATCCGAAACACAAACTTTCAAAGCAGCGCAGGGACAAGCGTCGTACCCACGATTTCGCTCCTGTTCCTACCCTTGCAACCTGCCCTAATTGCGGTGCTACCGTAATGTATCACAGGGTATGTCCTGAATGCGGTTACTATCGTGGCCGTCAGATTGTAGTAAAGGACGCTCAGTAGTTTAGCCGCCAAGCGGCTTGACGGCCTCTTAGTTCAACGGATAGAACGGAGGTTTCCTAAACCTTAAATACAGGTTCGATTCCTGTAGAGGCTACGAAAAAAGCGGATTTCGGTCCGCTTTTTTCGTGTTTAAACGTTTCAATCGTTTAATGGCAGATATGAGAAAAAAATGATTAATTTTGTAACATGTTATCTGAAACCCAATTAATAAACACTACGGCAATCAGCCCTGCAGACAGCTCCTTGTGGATTGCCACGTCGGCCAGAGGGCTTGTCAGGGTAGGCAGGAACGGCAAGGCCTTTACCTACTCGGTCGATAAAGGCGACTTTTCATGTAACAACATTGTTGCGCTCACTTTCGATTCTGAAGGGGTCTTATGGATGAAAGATTCCGAAGGCAGCGTGTTTTCTTACACATCCTATACTGGTTTTGTAAAGCAGGCGGAGCTGCCCCAGAGCGTGGCCGCCGGACTGTCGGAGCCGGTTACAAAAGAAGAAACCGTTGCGGAAACGCCCTCCCAGGCCCTTCCTTCGCCTGTACAGCGACCCTGCTATGGCTCGTGGTGGCTTCCAGCCCTTGCCGTTCTGTTCTTTGCGCTCTTTGTCTGGCAATTGCTGAAAAACCGGCGGAATGTTTCAAAATCGGAGGCAGCCCCTTCGCCAATGCCGAAAACTAACATAATTGTTTCCGATCAGGTGGAAAAGCCTGCCCCCTCGCCGAAGCCTGCCCCCTCGCCAATGCCTGCCCCCTTGCCGAAGCCTGCCCCTTCGCCGAAGCCAGCCGCCGGCCAGTTTGCTGCAGAGGTCAAGGAAATCATAAGCGCGAACTTCACCAATCCGGACTTCGGCGTCGAAGATGTCGCCGCCGCCCTTGGAATCACCCGTGTGCATCTGAACCGCAAACTCAAGGCGGAAAACAGTCCATCCCCATCGGATATGATAAAAGCGATGAGGATGGAACTTGCATCTTCCTTGTTGAAGGAAGGGAAAAAGAGCATCAGCGAAATAGCTGCGGAAAGCGGTTTCTCGTCGGCGTCTTACTTCTCCAGTGCCTTCAAGGAATATTATGGAGTAGCCCCTGCTGCGTACGGCAAGTAGCTATTTGTAAATCTGCTTTATAGGACGGCCTCTCCAATCTTCGGGAATCTTCAGCCCGAGGATGTCGGCGATGATGGCCGGGGTGTCGTACTGCATCATGGTCTGCGGGAACTCGTAGTTCTGCTTGATCTTCTTTCCGGAAACGATGAAGGGTGTTTCGAGCTCGAGAATCGTGAACTTGCCGTGGCCCTTTCCGGTGCCGCCGTGGTCGGATGACATCACGATGACTGTATCGTCATAGATGCCTGCATCTTTCAAGGCCTGGATGATCATCCCTACTCCGGCGTCAAGCTCCTTCATCTGGGCCATATATTCCGGACCATACCATCCGTACGTGTGTCCGGCGTTGTCCAGCGAACCGTAGTAGAAGAAGAAAAACTCGGGCTTTTTCTCTGTAATATAAGCAGTTGCGAGCTTTGTGTAGTCCTCTGTGCTCACCAGCACATTCTTCCCGCGGTAGGTTTTGATGAAATAGTGGTAGTTCATGGCGAGGGTATCGGTGATGGCGCCGATGCAGTCCCAGTCGTAAATGACACCGCATTCCGCCTGGGGATGCTGCTGCCGCAGGATGGTAAAGATAGTGGGAGGTATGCCGTGGCCATTATCGGAAGTGGAGGGAATGGTGCCGCGGGTGGAGTTCCACTTGTCGAATCCGTGCATCTCGGTAGGGAGTCCGCACATCATCGAGGTCCAGTTGATCGAAGACGCTGAAGGCATTACGGAACGCTTGGCCAGTGTCCAGGAGCCGTGTTCCATCAGATAATGGATGTTGGGAAGGTCTGCGGCTGGAGCCTGGCGAACAGCCTCTGCGGCCCAGCCGTCGATTCCGATCAATACTACGTGTTTGGCTTTTTTCTTTGCCTCTGCAGGGTTGAGAGCGGAAACGAAGCATACGAGTGCAAGTAAAACAAGTATCTTTTTCATTAGCAGTGTTGTTGGTTATGATGACAAAATTAGAAAAAATACTTTGTATATTTGTAGACTGTATGAAAAGAATCGTAGGAGTCGCTTTGGTTTGGCTTATGCTCGCTTCCTGCGGCAATGAGGTTGCCGGAGAGTTGTCTGCATTGTATTCCGCGGTGCCGTCAAGGTCTGTCGCGCTGATGCATTTCGCTTCCTGCGAGGATGCGCTATCCCTTCTGTTGGATTCCACGTCCGTTTTCCGCAAGCTGGACTACGGCCGTCTTTCCGGTGCAGAGATGGTGCTTTCGTACGACTACAGCGCCGGCCTCATACCTCTTCTCATTCTGGATGCCGGCCGTCCGTCCGCCGACACTTCCGCCGCCGTCCGCAAATTGCTTGAGCAGGCGGACGCACATAAACTGTTCTGCCTTTATTCCGCAGAGATGCTCCCCAGGCGCAGCGCCCTTCTGCTGAGCCCCTCGAAGGCCCTGATCGCCGAGGCGGGGGAGCACATCCTTTCGGGGACATCCATTTTGGATGCAGAGGGATTCCGGGAGGCTGTGACGCTTGCGGACGGCAGCAAGGGCAGCATCATTCTGCGCAACGGCAGCGCCGTACGCCTGATTCCCAGGAATATGCTTAAGGATTATTTTCCTCGCAAGGATCTGGTGCGCTTCTTTTCCGGCGTCTCGGAATGGACCGTGCTGAATTTCAGCAGTTATTCCCGCGAGGGGATAAGCGTTGCCTTCAGCGAGCCGGGGAGCGGGAGGTATCTGAGCCGTATGTTTTCCGGGCTCGAGCAAGGGGACTGCAGCGCCGCCACCGCCGTTCCGGACAGCTCCGAATTCGTGCTGGGGCTTTGCCTGGCCGATCCGAAGGCCTACCTTCAAGCCTGGGAGGAGTGCCTGGATGTGCGTGCCGGGCTCTCGCGCTACAAGGGCCGCCTGGCATCCCTGCGGAAGAGCAGCGGAAAGGCCCCTTCGGCCTGGTGGGCGGAAAAAGCTCCGAAGGAGGTGGTACGCGCCATCTGGGACGGGAATGAAGTACTGCTGCTTAGGCCCGGGAAGAAGCCAAAGGCCTCTGGCCTGGCGGAGAATCCTTATCCCGGTTTCGTCCCCGCCCTGCTGGGAGATGCTTTCCGCATAGCGGACGACAGTTCCTGCGCATCTGCGGGCGGATGGATCGCCTTTGGCTCTCCGGAAGCGTTGTCCGCGTGGCTGGAAGCCCCCAAGGGAGCAGCCATGCCCGGCCGAAAGGCAAAGTTTTATTTCGTCAATCCCGAGTTCAGCATAATCGCTGACTCGAAAAATACTGTTTTGAATGTCAACTGAGTTAGAGTACAAATCTGTAAACAAGCTCTTCGAGAAAAGCTTCAAGGAGCATTGGGACCGTCCCGCCCTGTCGAACTATCAGGGCCGCACGCTCACCTACCGCGAGGTATGCGAACGCATTGCGATGCTCCATATCTGTTTTGAACAATGCGGTCTGCAGAAAGGCGACAAAGTCGCTCTCTGCTCCCGCAACCAGGCGAACTGGGGAGTATGCTTCCTCGCCGCCCTTACCTATGGCGCCGTCCCGGTGCCCATCCTGCATGAGTTCAAGTCCGGCAACGTCCATTATCTTGTCAACCACTCCGAGTCCAAGGTCCTCTTTGTCGGCGAAACTGAATGGGAAGGCCTGAGTGAGTCCGAAATGCCCGGACTGGAGGTCGTGGTGCTGATGAACAACTTCACCTACCTGTATTCAAAGAGCGAATCCCTCACGGCAGTCCGCGAGAATATCACCAAGACCTTCAATGACAAATATCCCGAAGGTTTCAAGCCCGAGGACATCAACTACTATGAGGACAGCCCGGAGGAACTGGCGCTTATCAATTATACCTCAGGCACATCCGGCTTCTCGAAAGGCGTGATGCTGCCCTACAGGTCGCTCTACACAAACATCAACCTTGCATACTTCGCCGAGCCGCAGATGACTTGCGCTTCGGAGGTGGTGGCCATGCTCCCTTCCGCCCATATGTACGGACTGATGTTCGAGCTTATGTACGAGATGGTCATCGGCGCCCACGTTCATTTCCTGACCCGCGTGCCGAGCCCCAAGATCATCATGAAGGCCTTCCAGGAGATTCATCCGGACATCATCATCGCGGTGCCTCTCATTATGGAGAAGGTCTACAAGACCCAGCTCAAGCCGGTTGCGGACCGCACCAAACCCATGATGTATGTGCCCCTGCTCGCGCAGGCGATACAGAAAAAAATACGCGACGGCCTCATCACGGCATTCGGCGGTCGTTTCGAGGAGGTGATTCTCGGCGGAGCCGCTTTCAATCCGGAAGTTGAGGCTTTCCTGCGCAAGATACATTTCCCCTTCACCGTAGGCTACGGCATGACAGAATGCGGCCCCATCATCACCTACGAAAAATGGTTCCGCACCCGCAAGGGCTCCTGCGGCAAGGCCATCCCCGGCTGCGAGATACGCATCGACTCCGCCAATCCCCACAAAGTTCCCGGAGAGGTGCAGATCAAGGGCGGCAACGTCTTCCTGGGTTACTATAAGAACAAGGAAGAAACAAAGAAGTGCTTTACCAACGACGGCTGGTTCAAGACCGGCGACATGGGTATACTCGACATGGACGGATACCTCTATCTGCGTGGCCGTTCCAAGTGCATGATACTGGGCTCCAACGGGCAGAACGTGTATCCGGAAGAGCTTGAGGCCGTCATCAACAATGCTTCGTATGTGGTGGAGTCCCTCGTAATCGAGGATGGCGGCGGACTGACCGCGCTCATCTATCCCGACTACCAGCAGGGAGCGAACGACGGTATGGACCACGACCAGCTCGACGAGCGCCTGACCTCCAGCCTGCCCGAGTTCAACAAACTCCTTCCGGCCTATGCCCAGCTCCGCAAGATAGAGCTGATGCCCGAGGACTTCGAGCGCACTCCCAAGAAGAGCATCAAACGTTATCTGTATCAGAGGAACAAATAATGAACAAGTTCGACGACAAGTACATCCGGATGGCCAGGATATGGGCCACCAACTCCTACTGCAAGCGCCGCCAGGTCGGTGCCCTGCTGGTGAAGGACAAGATGATCATTTCCGATGGATACAACGGCACGCCTTCAGGTTTTGAAAACGAATGCGAGGAGGGTAACGTTACAAAACCTTATGTGCTCCACGCCGAAGCCAACGCCATATCCAAAGTAGCCAAGTCCGGCAACTCGTCCGAGGGCGCTACGCTTTATGTCACGGCGTCTCCGTGCATAGAATGCTCCAAACTCATCATCCAGGCCGGCATCCGTCGTGTGGTTTACAGTGAGGATTACCGTCTTGACGACGGCATCCAGTTGCTCCGCCGCGCCGGCATCGAGGTGGAAAAAGTAGAAGTCGAATGAAAAAGTATTCCTCCGTGCTCGTGGCAGTGCTGGGCGTCCTCGTGGGCGTTCTGGCGGTTCTTACCTTTCAGAAAGCTACCGAGAACAAGCGGCTGATCCGCACTGAGTTCCGCGACTGGCGCAAACTCAATCTGGTGCTTCAGTCGCTGGACGAGAATTATGTCGATACCATCGACCGCAAAGCCGTAACGGATGCTGCCATCACCGCCGCCCTCGGCGCTCTCGATCCTCATTCCGTCTATATGCCTCCGGCAGTGCTCGAAGAATCCGAAACCGAACTTGCCGGCAACTTCGACGGCATAGGCATACAGTTCAACGTGCCGAACGACACGGCCATCGTACTCGAGGTCATCCCCGGAGGCCCTTCCGAGAAGATAGGGCTGCAGCCCGGCGACCGCATAATGAAGGTGGACGAAAAGCCCATCGCCGGAGTTAAGTTCCCGCAGGACAGCATGGTCCGCAAGATGCGCGGCCCGTCCGGGACCAAGGTCAAGCTGACCGTGCTCCGCGACGGGGAAACCGTCCCCTTCGAAATCACCCGCGGCAAGATACCCATGAACAGCCTCGATGCTGCCTTCATGGTGAATGACACCACCGGATATCTGCGTCTCAGCAAGTTCGCCCGCACCACCTATTCCGAGGTCGCCCAGGCAGCGGACAAACTCCTCAAGCAGGGGATGAAACGTCTGATCTTCGACCTTCGCGACAACGGCGGCGGCTTCTTCGACCAGGCCTTTCTCCTCGCAGACCTCTTTCTCCCCAAGGGTGCTGGAATCGTCTATCTCGAAGGCCGCGCCCATCCCCGCCAGAACTACAATGCAACGGGCAAAGGCCCTCTGCAGGACATTGCGCTCGACGTGCTGATAAACGAGAACTCCGCATCTTCCAGCGAGATCTTCGCCGGAGCCATCCAGGACAACGACCGCGGACTCATCTGCGGCCGCCGCTCCTTCGGCAAGGGGCTGGTGCAGGAGCCCCTCTATTTCAATGACGGAAGCGGCCTGCGCATCACCGTAGCCCGCTACCACACACCCTCCGGCCGCTGCATCCAGAAACCCTACTCCAGCAGCGAAGACTACGCCTACGACCTGTACTATCGCTACCGTGACGGCGAGATGCTGAACGCAGACAGCGTGAAGGTAGACAAGAATGCCGCCTACAAGACTGTCGGCGGCCGTACCGTGTATGGCGGCGGCGGGATCGTCCCGGACATATTCGTGCCCATCGACACCACCCGCGCATCCGATTTCTATCTGGCCTGCAACAAGAAA
>CAMNAD010000028.1 GCA_946530505.1 uncultured Bacteroidales bacterium | reverse complement strand
GCATCGTTTTTCCGTCCCACTCTTCGGAATATGGCCAGTATATCTGCATTCCGGAATCCCTCAGATTGTCCAGGTAATTCTGGACATCCGCCGCCCCGGCCTTGGTAGCCGCGGCAAGCCTGCATGCAAGATAATCCTCAATGAGTGATTTCATCGGGACGGAATACAATGATGACGCTTTCCGTGCCTTGGTAAGGTCATCTCCTACTCCGGCACCGGGGATTGTCAGCAGATCAGCCATCATATACTCCTCGTCGTAGCCGTTTGCAGAGGAAGAACTCACCGCATTGTATACTTCGTCCATCTGACCGCTTCCAATCGGTAGTTGGGACAACATACGTGCGACATCCCTCTTTGTCATCAAGGATTGCCGGCTGACGTTCTCAACCGCCTCTGCGCTGCGGTTGCAGGCGTTTGCGAGGAGCATCACCGCTGCCGTCGCAAGCAAGATTTCAGATATTGTTTTCATATCCCACATTCGTTTTTGCAAAGTGAGGAAGAATTATCCGTTTAATGTGCGTTTTAATCGTTTATTTTGGAAAAACGTTATCCGGACTTTGTCTATTCACACAAGTCCGGATTTCACACACAAAAAACAACCCCTTGAAACATATAAAATTCAAGTTTCAAGGGGTATTGGACAATGCCTTCAGGCGGAAGGCTGTCAACCGTTTTCGATGATATCGGTAAGGAAATCGGTAATATCGATGCCTGCGGCGCGCACCATCTTCGGCACCAGAGAAGCACTCGTCATGCCTGGAATGGTGTTGACTTCCAGAAAGTACAGGCCATCTTCTGCAAGGATGTAGTCCATACGCACAAGTCCGGCACAGTCAAGGTTCTCATAAATGCGGGCCGTAGTGCTCTGAACAAGTTCGAAAATCTCAGCAGAAGCCTGCGCAGGGCAGACTTCCTGGCTATGGCCATTGTACTTGGCATCATAGTCGAAATACTCGTTCTCGGTAATGATCTCGATGATCGGAAGGGTGTGGACAACACCGGAAGTGCGATATGCCGCACAAGTGAACTCGCGTCCTGATATCCCCTGCTCGACAAGTACGGTGGGGCCTTCCGAGAATGCATACCCGACTGCCGTCGCGACCTCGGAAGGATCCACCACCCTGGTGACTCCGAAACTGGATCCGCCAATGGTGGGCTTCACGAATACAGGAAATTTCAAAGAGGCCTTCACCTGCGCCGAAAAGGCTTCAAGGTCGGCTCCTTTGTGCACAAATGCGTCCGGGGCGCACTTCACTATGCCGAGGTCGCGTATATAGCTCTTGCAGGCATATTTGTCGAAAGCTATGGCGCTGACGGCGGACGAACAGGAACTGAAGGGAATGCCAAGCATTTCCAGATAGCCCTGAAGCTGGCCGCTCTCCCCGGGAGCACCGTGCTGCATAATGTACACATAGTCGAACCGTATCTTTTCGCCCAGAACGGTAATGCTGAAGTCGGTCTTGTCAACCTCGGGGCGGGCTCCTTCGGGGAAGGTCACTCGCATGGCATCCTTCTTCTTGCATGCCACGAGCTGCCATTTTCCGAAGCGAGCGAAAATCTCATACACATCATAACGGTCGCCGTCGATGCGTGAGGCAGTAAATTCACCGCTGCGGCAGGCGACCTCCCATTCGGAAGAATCGCTGCCATAAATAACGGCTATAGTCTGGTACTTTCCCATATTATTCGAAATAATAATCTTCTTCTGTCTTGTTCTCCGCCTGCCCCTCGGCAGTGGTTTCAATATCTCCGCCGGTACAATCAAGGTTGAAAGAGGCACCTGCAGGAGCAATGAAGCGGTCGCCTTCACTGAAAATACCGTCTGCAATGCATTTCTTCATCCATATGCCCCATATAGGAAGGGCCATGTTCGAACCGCTGCCCAATGCGAGGGAATTGAAGTGTATCTGTCTGTCCTCTCCTCCGACCCAAACTCCGCAGGTAATCGAGGGTGTGTATCCGATGAACCAGCCGTCGGAGTTGTCGTTGGTGGTTCCGGTCTTGCCTGCAATCTCGCCCTTGAGCCCATAGGCGCCACGCAAGCGGGCACCGGTTCCGTGGTTGACCACGCCTTCCATAAGGTTTACCATCAGATATGCGGTATTCTCCCCGATGGCTTCACGCTTGCGGTTGGTGAATTCGGAAAGCACATTTCCCTGGCTGTCTTCGATGCGGGTCACATACATGGGAGTGATGTAAACCCCCTTGGAAGGCAGGGCATTGTAGGCGGCCACCATCTCCTGGATGGAGATGTCTGCAGCTCCGACACAAAGGGCGTATACTTCCTCCAGATGGCTGTGCACTCCCATCTTATGCATCATCTCGGCCATCGCGTGCGGGCCGAACTGCTTCATAAGGTAGGCGGAAATATTGTTGGAGGAATGCGTCAGGCCCCATTTCAAGGTAACTGTCTTGCCTATCCATTCGTCCTTGTCGGTAGAGCGCGGTGTCCAGTCGGAGCCATCACCGGCGATGAAGGACTGCGGCACGTTGATAACCTTGTCGCAGGGAGACATTCCCTCCTGCATTGCGAGTGTATAGAGGAAGGGCTTTATGGTAGAACCCACCTGACGCTTGCCCTGGCCTACGTTGTCGTACTTGAAATAGCGGTAGTTGGGTCCTCCTACATAAGCCTTGATGTGACCCGTTACAGGCTCAATCGCCACCATGCCGCAACGCAGCACACTCTTGTACCAGAGTATGGAATCGTTGGGAGTCATCACAGTATCGATGTACCCTTTCTGGTTCCAGGCGAAAATGCGCATCTTGACCGGCTTGTCGAACTGCGCAAGGATATCCGCCTCGCTCACGCCGGCCTTGTGCTGAAGGCGATAACGATCGCTCCAGCGACGGGCATTGTTCATCAGACGGTCGCGCGTAGCCTTGTCGACATCTCCGGCAAAAGGAGCATTCTTCTTCCACTTGTTCTCGCGGTCGAACGCCTTCTGCAGGTTCTTTCCAAGATGTTCTGCAACCGCCTGTTCGGCATTTTGCTGCATCCGGTAGTTGATGGTCGTGTAGATGCGGAGCCCGTCCTTGTCAAGGTTATACTTCTCTCCGCCCGGCTTCTTGTTCTTGTTGAGCCAGCCGAAGAGTTCGTCGTCGCGCCAACGCAGGGAATCTGCCGTATAATCCTCGGCATACTGGTAGTTGCTGCGCTTTGGCTTCTGCGCGTTCATGTCGCGGCGGAGCATATCCCTGAAATACGGGGCGAGCCCAGCGTTGTGATCCCTCACCTGATACACAAGATTGATGGGGATCTGCTTTATTGAATCAGCTTCCGCCTTGGAAATGTATTTGTTTTTCGCCATCTGGCCGATAACGAAATTGCGGCGGCCGAGGGCACGTTCGGGATTGATGACGGGGTTATAGCGCGTAGGTTTGTTCACCATACCGACAAGCGTGGCAGCCTCCTCTACAGCAAGTTCGGAGGGGAGTTTGTCGAAGAAGGTCTCGGATGCAGCACGGATGCCGTAGGCGCTGCTGCCGAAGAACACGGAGTTCAGATACATCACCAGGATTTCGTCCTTGGTATAGTTGCGTTCAAGTTTCACAGCTGTTATCCACTCCTTGAGCTTGATCCATACCATTCCTATCTTGCCCACGCCCTCTTTACGGGGATACAAAGTCTTGGCCAACTGCTGGGTGATGGTGGATCCGCCACCCTGGCTGCTGTCCCGCATAAGGATAGTCTTGACCGCGACTCGGATGAGGCCCTTGGTATCGATGCCGGAATGTTTACGGAAACGGGCGTCCTCGGTAGCGATCGTAGCGGCCACAAGGTTGGGAGAGAGTTCGTCGTAGCTGACGAAAGTGCGGTTTTCTATATGGAAGGTGGTGAGAACCTCGCCGTCATCCGCAATAACCTGGGTAGCCAGCTTGCTGTCCGGGTGCTCAAGCTCTTCGAAAGAGGGGATTCTCGCAAACATCCACACAAGCAGCAGCAGGAAGAGGACCAGCGCGAAAGGTGCGGTAACCAGGATCCAAAACCACTTTATTATTTTTTTCTTCGTTGCGTCTTCCATTTTTTTAATCTACGATTAGAATTACAAAGGTAAATTTTTTTGTCGACAAATTTTGAAAATTAGAGAGTTTGTGTTTTACTTTGCAGAAAATTGAATGTTATGGAGGGAAATCTTGTCATAGTAGAGTCGCCCACCAAGGCCAGGACAATCCAGCGCTTCCTTGGTTCGGGTTTCACGGTCAAGGCCAGCGAAGGCCACATCAGGGATCTGCAGGAAAAGCAGCTCAGTATCGACATAAAAGGAGGGTTCACACCCGAATACGTGATTCCGGATAATAAAAAAAGGATTGTAGCCGAACTCAGCAAGCTCGCAAAAGAGGCTGAGGTCGTATGGCTGGCTTCTGATGAAGACCGCGAAGGAGAGGCCATTTCCTGGCATCTTATGGAGACTCTCGGGCTCGACAAATCCCGCACCCGCCGGATAGCATTCCACGAAATTACGAAGGATGCCATCCTCCGGGCCATAGGGAATCCGAGGGAAGTTGACATGAATCTGGTTAATGCGCAGCAGGCCCGCCGGGTACTCGACCGCCTGGTCGGTTTCGAACTCTCTCCGATACTCTGGAAGAAAATCAACCGCGGACTATCCGCCGGCAGGGTGCAGAGTGTTGCACTTCGTCTTGTTGTAGACCGGGAAAGAGAGATAATGGCCTTCCGCCCGGAGCCTTACTACAAAGTTGAAGGACAGTTCACAAGCCCCGCAGGTTCCCAGCTCAAAGGAGCCCTCGAGGCCCGTTTCAACTCTGCGGAAGATGCAGAGAAGTTCCTCCGTGACAGCATAGGGGCAAAATATGTCATTGCCTCCGTTGACAAGACCGAGGGCACCCGTTATCCCGCACCTCCTTTCACAACATCCACTCTCCAGCAGGAAGCTTCCCGCAAACTGCATCTGCCCGTCAGCACCACCATGCGTCTGGCCCAGAGCCTGTACGAGAAAGGTCTCATAACATATATGAGAACCGACTCGACCAACCTTTCCGCCCTGGCACTCGGGACAGCCAAGAAGTTCATACTTGACAACTTCGGTGAGCAGTACAGCCATCCGCGCCAGTACAATACCCGCAGCAAGGGGGCGCAGGAAGCCCACGAAGCCATACGTCCTACCTATATAGAGCATACCGACATCAGCGGATCCTCCCAGGAGAAAGCCCTTTACAACCTGATATGGAAGCGCACGGTCGCTTCGCAGATGGCTGAGGCCAGATTGCTCAACACCACAATCAAGATAGCGTCCGACAAGCGCAGCGAAAAATATGCTGCCGAAGCATCTGAAATCCTGTTCGACGGGTTCCTGAAGGTTTATATGGAAAGCAATGACGACGACAGCGCCGAAGAAGGGCTCAGCGTTGTGCCGGACATCCGTATGGGAGATGCCCTCTTTGCCAAGGAGATAAGCGCCGAATGCAAATTCACCCGAGCTCCGCAGCGCTACACCGAAGCTTCGCTTGTGAAAAAGCTGGAAGAACTTGGAATCGGACGTCCTTCCACATATGCGCCCACCATCACGACCCTTACCAAGACCAGAGGATATATAGCCACCGGGAACCGGGAGGGAGAAAAAGTGGAGGTTGTAAACTTCAAACTGAAAGGTGCCGAACTCGCTTCTTCCCGAAAAAAGGAAATCGTAGGAGAAGACAAGGGCAAGCTGCTTCCGCAGGATGTGGGAATGCTCGTTATCGACTATCTGGTGGATAATTTCCCGAAGATCATGGACTACAACTATACGGCCGAGGTGGAAAGCAGCCTGGACAAGATCGCAGAGGGGAAAGAAGACTGGAAGGTCTATCTCAATGAGTTCTATCCCCCCTTCCACCACCTGGTAGAAGACAAGATGCACGACGGGCAGTACACCCATGTGGAAAGGGTGCTTGGCACGGACCCTGCAGACGGGCAGCAGATAATTGCGAAATACGGTCAATACGGGGCCTACGTGCAGAAGGGAGAAGGAGATGCGCGCAGATTTGCAAGCCTCGAGAAGGGGCAGCTGATTGAGACCGTAACTCTGGAGGAGGCTCTCAAACTTCTCGCCTTCCCCAAGACTGTTGGCAGCCTGGACGGTACGGACATCATCGTCACGAAAGGCAAATACGGGCCATACATAAAATATGGCGACCTCAACGTCACCCTCCCGCGCAAAACGGATCCTATGACAATCAGTCTGGAAGAATGCATCGCAGCAGTCAGGGCACAACAGGAAGCCGCCCCCGAGAACAATATCCTGAAGGAATTCCAGGAAGAGGATATTGCAGTCATCAACGGCCGCTATGGCCCGTACATCAAACACGGGGGCAAGAATTTCCGCATTCCCAAAGGCACTGACGCCGCATCCCTGACAATAGAGCAATGCCGGGAATTCATTGCAGGAGGACCTGCCGGAACAGCCCGCAAGAGCTACAGGAAATTCACTAAAAAGAAATAGACAATGGGCAATTATCAGATCGATGAAATCGACAGGAAGATTCTTTCCTTCCTGGTGAAGGATGCCAGAATGGCATACCTCGAAATCGCCCGCGAATGCGGAGTATCCGGTGCAGCCATCCACCAGAGGGTGCGCAAACTCGAAGCGAACGGGGTCATAACCGGTTCGCGTCTGCTCGTGAAACCCAGTGCAATCGGTCTGAATGTCTGCGCATTCGTAAGTATCTCCATCTCGGAAGCGAACAAGTACAAAGAGGTCACAGAGTCACTCAAGAAGATACCAGAAATCGTTGAATGCCACTTCGTTACCGGCAGCACTGCTTTGCTTATCAAATTATACTGCTTCGACAACGACCATCTTATGAGCGTACTCCTCAACACTATCCAGAACATTCCCTACGTGCAGTCGACCGACACGATGATTTCGCTCGACGAAGCTTTCGAGCGTCAGGTCTGGGTAAAGGATTACAAGAGTACCAGTTTCAGATAAAAAATCTGGCGAGGTCCAAGTCTTCGGGCGTAGTCAGTTTGATATTGTTCCTCTCTCCTTCGATATAGGAGAGGGGAATTCCATATTTCGCAGCCACCGAAGCGTCGTCCGTGTAAGAGGTGTCGTAAGGCAGTTCATAAGCAGCGCGCAGTTCCTCCGAAAGAAACATCTGCGGAGTCTGGGCGCCATATACCCTGCTCCGGTCGGGATCCGCTTCTCCGGTAGGGACAATATGCCCTTCGGCATTTCTGACCAGGCTTTTAAGGGTGTCGGTAACCGGTATGACAGGAATCAGCGCCCTCAGGTTCTGCATTCGGGAGAACATCTCTTTTATCAAGCCTCCGCTGACAAGAGGCCTTACTCCGTCGTGTACCGCCACAACAACCCCGTCAGGCACCTTTTCAAGTGCATTCTTCACACTGTGGAAACGGGTTATCCCTCCGGCCACTATGCGCTGGGGGATATCAAGGGGATATCGTATGCAGAGGTCTTCCCACAAGGAAATATGCTCTTTGGGAAGGACAGTCACGACCTTGACATCAGGGCAAGACTCTACAAATGCAAGAATGCTTCTGTGCAACACCGGAAGGCCATCCAAAAGCATGAATTGCTTGGGTTCGAGGCTCTTCATCCTGGTGCCGCTGCCACCGGCGGTGAATATTACATACTTTTTTCTTTCCATATTGCACAGAAACCAATGGCAAAATTAACTAAAATTCTTATATTTGTTTGACTAAATATTTGAGTATCTGAAATGGCATTTTCTTTTTTGAATCAAGAACTGGCAATCGACCTTGGTACAGCCAATACCGTCATATACCAGAATGACGAAATCGTGCTGGACGAGCCGAGCATCGTTGCCATCGACAACAATACCAACAAGTGCATCGCCATAGGGCAGAAGGCGAAGCTGATGCAGGAGCGTACCAATCCCGGTATCAAGACCATACGGCCGCTGCGCGACGGCGTGATTGCCGACTTCAACGCTGCCGAAATGATGATCCGCGGTTTCATCAAGCAGGTGAACAGCAAACGCCACAGCCTCTTCACTCCCAACCTCAAAGTCGTGGTAGGAATTCCCTCCGGTTCCACAGAAGTTGAAATCCGTGCAGTGCGCGATTCTTCCGAGCATGCCGGCGGAAGGGATGTATTCCTCATCCACGAGCCAATGGCATCGGCACTCGGCATCGGCCTCGAGGTCCTGGCTCCTAAAGGAAGCATGGTCGTTGACATAGGCGGCGGCACCACCGAAATCGCCGTCATCTCGCTCGGCGGACTTGTAATTCAGGACAGCATCCGTACGGCAGGCGACGTATTCACGAGCGACATCCAGTATTATCTGCGCCAGCAGCACAACATCAAAGTCGGTGAAATCACCGCCGAAAAGATCAAGATTGCTGTAGGAGCGGTCATTCCGGATCTCGACGAGGCTCCGGAGCCTTTCATCGTGCGCGGTCCGAACCTGATGACCGCACATCCGGTAGAAGCGACCATCACCCACGACGAAATTGCCCACTGCCTCGACAAGTCCATCGCCAAGATAGAAACCTCAATCCTCCATGTGCTTGAGCAGACTCCCCCGGAGCTCTACTCCGATATCGTGGAAAACGGGATCTTCCTCTCCGGAGGCGGCGCATTGCTGCGCGGCTTGGACAAGCGCCTGACCGACAAGGTAAACATCCCCTTCCATGTTGCAGACGACCCGCTCCACGCTGTTGGACGCGGCACTTGTCTGGCTCTCAAGAACACCGACAGTTATCCCTTCCTTATGCGTTAATCCATGGCTGCAGAGAGGAAGAAAATCGGATCAGACATACTGAGCGCGGCAGTCTTCGTAGCATTGGAGATTGCCGCAATCGTTATGCTGAGCCACAGTTCCTCAATGCAGAACATCTGGATCAACAGGGCGTCGCACCGGGTACACGCCGCCATATGGAGTGCCGGGGAGAATATCCGGAACTACTTCACTTTGGACAAGCAGAACAAGGTGCTCGCGGCCGAGAACGTCAATCTCTCGACAATAGTCCGGGAGATCGGGCAAAGAGACCTTTCTTACAGGGAGAATCATCTCTACGACTCGAAAGTGGGAAATTTCAAGATGACACCCGCAACCATAGTAAAGGCCAGCCGAAACTCGCAGCATAATTATATCATTCTCAACAAAGGCTCCGAGGATGGTGTAAAACCTCAGACCGGAATTGTCACCACCCATGGTGTAATCGGAGTCGTAAACGCTGTGGGCAGACATTATTCATATGGCATCACCTTGATGAATCCCAGAATGAGCGTCAGCGCGAGGATAGGTTTCACCGGGATGGTCGCCCCCCTTGAATGGGACGGTTTAAGCACAGACGGGGCTGTTATGCGCGGGCTTCCCTTGCACCAGCAGATTTCCCAAGGGGACACAGTATGGACCAGCGGCTTCTCTTCCGTCTTCCCCGCCGACATCCCCATCGGCACTACCGGAGGCATAAGGCAGGTCGACGGCAGCACCAACGAGGTCGAAGTCAAACTGTTTCAGGATTTTTCGGCTCTGCGTTATGTGATAATCACCGAGAATCTTGACAGGGAAGAAATTGCGGAAGTTGAAAAGGAGGCAGTCAGATGAGGCAGCGTTACATCTTGACATACCTGATTCTGCTGGTCATCCAGATTATTCTGGGCGACCTGCTGAATCTTTCGCAGTACGTGGTAATCTGCTTTCTGCCGGTAATGATCCTCAGTCTGCCCATTACATACAATACCACTCAGTTGCTTGTCATATCCTTTGCAAGCGCACTGGCAGTAGACTTCTTCACCAACGGAATGCTTGGCCTGACAACTTGCGCCTTGCTTCCGGTCGCCCTAGCCAGAAACCGCCTCATCCGCCTTGTATTCGGAACGGAACTTATGTCCCGCCAGGAAGATATCTCCATCCACAAGCAGGGCGGCGGCAAAGTTTTTCTCACCATCCTGCTTGCCACAACGCTGTTTTTTGCAGTCTTTATCCCCATTGACTGCGCCGGCACCCGCAGTATGTCTTTCATGGCTACGCGCTTCCTGCTTTCCGTCGCCTTGAGCTCCGCTGTTTCCTACTATGTTGCCGGAGTGCTCGCTCCGAGGGAGGCTGACAGATGGAACTAAAGCGCAGCGACAGACTGATAATCGGACTCTGGGCCGTAATCCTGATACTTCTGGTTCGCCTCTTCGCTATCCAGATAGTGGACGATTCCTATAAACGGGATGCCAACAACAACTCTATGGTCTACCATACCATCTATCCCCCCAGAGGCATTGTTTATGACCGCAACGGCGAGGTTCTGGTGGGAAACAGGATCTGTTACGACATCCTGGTCACACCACGCGAAGTCAGCGCGTTCGACACACTGGCTCTGGCTAAAGCCCTGGATCTGGATACCCTCTGGATACGCGAGCAGATGGCATATTACAAAAAATACCGCTCGCGCATCGGCTGGCAGACTCTCCAGTTCGCCAAGCAGGTCAGCGTAGAGAAATACATGAAGTTCGCCGAACGTGCCTACGACTTCCCCGGATTCCGCGGACAGGTCCGAACCGTGCGGGACTATCCCTTCAATGCCGGCGGCAATCTGCTGGGTTATGTTTCGGAGGTGAACGACAGGGAGATTGAAAAGGAGCCTGACATTTACAAGAGCGGGGACTATATAGGCAAGACAGGCCTGGAGGCTGCCAGAGAGAAGGACCTGCGCGGCGAAAAAGGATATCACGTCTACCTGAGAGATTCCCGTAACAAAGTACAGGCTGCTTATAAAAACGGGGAGTTCGACAAAGAGGCTGTACCCGGCAAGAACATAGTAACTACGATAGATGCGCACCTGCAGCAGTACGGGCAGGAGCTGATGCACGGCAAGAAAGGCAGTCTGATAGCGCTGGAGCCCTCAACCGGGGAGATTCTGGCGATGGTATCAAGCCCAGGCATCGACGTGGACGTCCTCTCCAACATGGGCGCTCACTATGCCGCGCTCGCAAAGGACCCGGGGCGGCCGATGTTCAACCGCACCGTGCAGGCATCCTATCCCCCCGGATCCGTCTTCAAGCTGGTGAACGGCCTCATCGGACTTCAGGAAGGAGTGCTCGAGCCCTGGTATCAGTATCCCTGCAACAGGGGCTATTACTATACCAAGACGAGGAAACTGGGATGCCACGGCCACAGGAGCCCCCTGCGTCTCGAGGAGGCAGTGATGATGAGTTGCAACGCCTACTTCTGCTACGTGCTGAAGAATCTGCTGGAGAACAACAAATACGAGTCAGTGTCCGATGCCTTCGACAAGTGGAGAGAGTATGTGCTGAGTTTCGGCTTCGGGCAGAAACTGGGGAGCGACTTCCCTTCCGAACTGGGCGGGAACATCCCCACTTCCAAGCTGTATGACAAGCGCTACGGACGCAGGCGCTGGAGGACTTCCAACGTGATCTCGCTGTCCATAGGCCAGGGAGAAATCGGGGCCACACCCCTGCAGATCGCAAATCTTGCCGCCATAATGGCCAACCGCGGATATTACTACATCCCCCATATCGTAAAAGACTCTGAGGGTTTGGAAATAGATGCCAAGTACAAGGAGAGGCACTACACAATGGTGGACACCTCGCATTTTGCAAAGGTGATCCCGGGGATGTGGATGGCGGTGAACGGAGGACCGGGGGCCGGCGGAACCGCGGGCATGGCCTGCGTGCCCGGGCTGGACATCTGCGGAAAGACGGGAACCGCACAGAATCCCCACGGAGCCGACAATTCGGTATTCATCTGCTTCGCTCCGCGCGAGAATCCCAGAATTGCGGTGGTCGGTTATATCGAGAATGCCGGTTGGGGCGGCTCCTGGGCCTGCCCGCTTGCATCGCTGCTGATAGAAAAATATCTCCTCGGGGAAACCACCCGCCCCGAATTGGAGAAACGCATGATGGAAACCGTTTTCAATGTTGCAGGGAACTGACAGAGGTTTGCGTAGTACGGTGGACTGGGCTCTGATCCTGATCTACCTGGTGCTGGTCTTCATAGGCTGGCTTAACGTGTATGCCTCCATCCATACCCCGGACATGGGCTCTCCGCTGGACTTCTCGCTGCGCAGCGGCAAGCAGTTCGTGTGGATCCTGACGGCTTTCGTCCTGGCTCTGACCATCCTGTTTGCCATCAACCCGCGCATGTGGGAGGTTCTGGCCACCCCGGGATACCTGATAGTCCTGGTGCTTCTTGTGGCGGTGATTTTCCTGGGCTCGGAGCACAAAGGCTCGCATTCCTGGTTTTCGGTAGGGCCCATCAGTTTCCAGCCCGCAGAGATTTCGAAGATCACCACTTCACTCCTGCTTGCAGGCGTTATGAGCAGGCAGGGATTCTCGCTCGGGCGATGGAAGGATTTCTGGCAGGTGGCGGCCGTCCTGGGGTTGCCTATGCTGATAATACTGGCCGAGAATGAGACCGGTTCCGCTCTGGTGTATGTGGGAATGCTCTTCGTTCTCTACCGCGAGGGCTTGCCCGGCATTTTCCTGGGGCTTCTCGGCCTTGCGATTTTCATCTTCATACTTACGCTCAAGACCTCAGTGTGGGTTTCGCTGATCGTGTTGGGAGTGATTGCCCTGCTGTACCTGTGGTATCTGCTCAAGCAGACCAGGCCCTTGTCACGCGAAAGGCGTTTCTCGATGCGTATGCTGCTACTGGGCACCGTGGTGTTCGCAGGGCTGGTATTCTCGACCGACTTCGCCTTCAACAAGGTGCTGCAGGACCACCAACGCCTCCGCATCGAGGTGCTCCTGGGGATGAAAGACGACCCTTCAGGAGTGGGATATAATGTGAGACAGTCGATGATTGCCATAGGCTCGGGAGGATTCTTCGGAAAAGGTTTTACGAACGGCACGCAGAATACCGGAGGATTCGTGCCCGAGCAGAGCACCGACTTCATTTTCTGCACGGTGGGAGAAGAGTGGGGATTTTTCGGATGCCTGATTGTGCTTGTGCTGTACGGGCTGCTGATTACGCGCATCGTGCATGACGCGGAGCAGTCGCGGGAGCCGTTCACCCGGATTTACGGATATTGCGTCGCCTCATGCCTGTTCATGCACCTGTTCATCAATATAGGAATGACCATAGGGCTGATGCCGGTGATCGGCATTCCTTTGCCGTTCCTGAGTTACGGAGGATCATCTCTGTGGGCCTTTACGCTGCTGTTGTTCATATTCATTGCTCTGAACCGGCAGGAGAAAAAATATTTTTAATTCTTAAGCATTTTTACTATATTGTAGCTCAATCTTAAAAATGTTGAGATATGGCAAAGAAGTTATTGCAGAAATTGAGCGACATCAGTAAAATCCATCACCGCGCAGCATTCACCGACGTTTTGAAACATACAGCTCCGAAACCATCGGCTTTTCTGGAACTGGCGCGCAATCGCTATTCGTGCAGGGCTTTCGAAGACAGGGAGGTTCCCGCCAATTTGGTGGAATCGATCCTTGAGGCCGCCCGTCTCGCTCCTACCGCAATGGACAAGCAGCCTGTGCATGTATGGGTTGTGGATACCGGTGATACCATGGAAAAACTTGGCAAGGCCACGCAATATCTGTACGATGCACCGCTGGTATTCGTGGTCGGCTGCAAGCCGGACGAAGCTTGGGTGCGCAAATACGACGGCAAGAATGGCGCAGAAGTGGACGCCGCCATCGTGGGCACCCACATCATGATGGAAGCCGCCGACCTCGGCCTGGGCAGCGTTTGGGTCGGGTCTTTCGATCCGGCAGTGATCGCCGCCGAATTCCCCGAGCTTGAAGGATGGGAGATCGTGGCCCTCTTCCCTGTCGGCTACCCCGCCGGAGCTCCGGCTCCGCGCCACTCCGAACGCAAGAGCATA
>CAMNAD010000027.1 GCA_946530505.1 uncultured Bacteroidales bacterium | reverse complement strand
CTTGAGCAGCGGGCGGAAGTTCTCCCACTGAATGTTGGAAGTGTCCTGGAACTCGTCTATCAGGAAGTTCTCGTAGCGCACTCCCATCTTCTCGTACACGAAGGGAGCGTCGCTGCCGGCTATGATATCCTTGAGGATGACGTTCGATTCGTCGAGCACCATCACGTTCTTCTCTTTGAGGAGTTCCCTGTAGGAACGGTAGAATTCCCCGGCGAGCCCGAGGCTGAAGCTCATGTCGCGCAGCAGCCAGGCCGTGCAGTACCAGGTGTAGCGCTCTCCGAACAGAAGATCGCAGAAAACGCTGCCGTCGGCCTCCTTCATCAGGGTGGCCTTGCACTGGGGGATCATCTCCCAGGTCTTGAAGCCCTTGAGGTAGGGGGCGAGCTGTTTTACGGAATTGGCCTTGCTGACAACTACGTCCTTTGCGGCTGCGTTGAGTTCGTCGGTGAAGTCCCCGATTATCTGATCGCAGTTCTTGCGTATGGCCTGGAGGTTCTTCTTGCTGAAGCGCTTCTGGAGTTCGTCGGTGGAGCCTGCACCCTGCATCATCAGGCGGCCGCCCATCTCATAGAGACTCTCTTCGATGTTGACGCGCTTGCCCTGCGAGAGGTCGGTAGCCACGCTGCGCTGCATCCAGTCCAGGATTTCCGTGTCCTTCCTGGTGAGGGAATCGAGGATGCGGTCCATGGCTTCGCGGATCAGGGAGTCTTTGTCCAGGTCTATCTGATAATCGGCGACCTGCCCGATCTCCCTCGCGAAGGCCTTCAGCGCCTGCTGGAAGAATTTGTCGATGGTGCTCACCGCGAAGGCGCTGTAGTCGTGGAGGATGTCGCGCAGCATCTCCCGTTCGTTCTTGTCGGACGATTCCGAGAGGAACTTCAGGATGCGGCTCTTCATCTCGGCCGTGGCCTTGTTGGTGAAGGTTACGGCAAGGATGTGCCTGTAGGCATATTTGCCGGTGAGCAGCGATATATACTCTTTCGCGAGGGCGTATGTCTTGCCCGACCCTGCGGAGGCTTTCAGAATCTTTATCATCGTCCGCAAATGGTTTTGAAGTCACAATATTCGCAGGTCTTCGTGTCCGATGTCCTGTTCCACGGCACGTCCTTGTCGCGCAGTTCGTCCAGCAGCAGGGCCACCCGCTCTTTCATCAGGCGCCGGAATTCCGGACTTGCCGGCACGCTCCGGGGCTTCTGCACGAAGAGATCTGTGGTCTGGTAGATGCAGTTCTCGAGAGCGCTGCCTTCCGCACGGAGGTCCCTGTCGAGAAACTCGTCGTAGAGGTAGAGCTGCAGGGCAATCTTCGGCCGCTTGGAGTTGTCGGGGCCGAACAGGGCGTCCACCACCTGCTGCGCGTTACCGTCGTCGATCAGGATGTCCTGGTCGGAAACCTTGCCCGTCTTGTAGTCCACAACTCGCACCGTTCCCCGCTCGAACGAGTCCAGACGGTCGATGAATCCCTTGAAATGGAAGCCGCCGATGTCCTTGTAGCGTTTGAGTTCGAGGCCCAGGATGCGGAACGAGGCGAGCCCTTTTTCCTGCAGCAGGGCAAGGTCGGTGCGCAGTATCTGCTCCGCATATTTCAGTATCAGATCCTCGAATATGAGGTTCCTGCCCTCGACCTCGTCGGTGTGCAGCTGTTCCATTATCAGCGCCTCGATGATGCTGCGGATGCGCTCCTTGCCGGCAAGCAGCTCTTCGAGGTAGGACCTGCTTATCTCCTTGCGGTCGGAGTAGAGAGTCTGCATTGTCTTGTGGAGGACGTCTCCGAGCATTCCGGCATCCAGCGCTTCGCTCACCTCGTCCGCCGCCTTCAGCTCCTTCACCTTCGAGAAATAGAACTTGGCCGGGCAGGCCAGATAGTTCTGCAGTGCGGATGCCGAAAGATGGAATCCGTCCTCCTGCATCTTTGCGATGTCGCCGTCCGTCTTGGGGATGGCCCCTTCAGCCTGCGCCTCCCTTATGGGGGCCTTCACCACATAGCGGTGGATGTCGAAGTCGTAGAGCATCTGCATCTGGCGTATGTAGCGGCTCTCCTCGCCGCTGCGGCTGAGTTCCGTGCGGGAGTCGAAGATCAGCCAGACGTTCTGCGCGCGCTGGATGAGGCGGTAGAAGTAGTAGGCCCAGACTGCATCCTGGTATTCATAGGTAGGCAGTCCGAAACCCTTGCGGAGTTCGGCGGGGATGAACGAAGGGGATACCGCCCTGCGGGGGAAGATGCCCTCGTTGCAGGAGAGGATGATGAGATTCTCGAAATCCAGGGCGCGCGTTTCAAGCGGGCCCATTATCTGCATGCCCAGCAGAGGTTCCCCGTCGAAGGGGACGCTGGCGCGGCCTGCGAGCTGCCCGAAGAGACGCCACCAGGTGCGTGGCTGTATCTGGAGGTTCAGGCTCTGCAGGCGGGTGGCCGCCTTGTAGGCGAACATCGCGAAGTCGAGTTCCATCTGCATTCCTCCATGCTGCTTCAGCAGTGGAGCGAGACCAAGCAGGAATTCGCGCACGTACTGCCCCGGATCCGTCGCCGGACGGAATATGAGTTCGAGTATGGCGCTGCCCCGGAAGGCCTCCTGCGGCACATAGTATCTGGCCTCTTCCCTTACCTTTTTCACGATTGCGCTTCCCGCTTCGTCCAGAATGCTTCGCAGTATGCTGTTGCTGAAGATGTTCCAGATGTGCCTGTGATAAAACTGCACCGAGCCGTTCCTTTCCCTTGCGTTAAGTTGCATGGCGGCGAGCTCGTCCATAAGTGCGGTGAATTCGCTGTCGCCCATGGGGTAGCCCATGGTCACGTTGACGTTTTTTATCTGCGGCGGAATCGAATTCAGCACATTCAGCAGCAGCCCTTCATCCGGCAGAACTATTGCGGTGTTGATGTCGATGGCGGACGGTTGCAGGTATCCCCCCTGAGGGACGTAACACCCGCGGTTCGATAGCGGGGGGACCGTCCCGAAGGGATGGTGGGGTGAGCCCGAAGGGCGAACTCCCTCAGGGGGGATACCTGCAACCGACGACCCCGATAAAATATACGGCAGCAGTTTCGTCTGGCCGACCGAAGAGGGGACGGAAACTACGTTGACGACGGGGCGGGGGAGGCCGTCCGGATCAAGCCCGAAGGCCTGAGGAAACTCGGCCACATTTTGAGCCAGAAAGAACGACGACCTGTTCGCAGGATCCTTTATCTCCTTGCTGCTGAAATCCCAGCAGAACTCCGCCAGATGCGCATCCCGCATCTTGCGAAGCACCTTCTTCTCGCACTCGTTCAGCGCATTCAGCCCCACGAAAACGAATTTCTCGCAGTCCGGGAAATTGCCCGCCAGCACATCCACCGCAGACTCGCTTTCAAGACGGTCGGCAATGGAACGGTACAACGCTCCCTCCGAAGCCAGCCCCTTGGCAGCAAGGGCCTCGTTGAACGAGTGGTAGAGTGGCAAAAGAATATCCCAGATGCGGCGGAATTTCTCTTTATAGTCGCCGGAGTTTTTGAACTGCCCGAGGAAACTCTCCATCGCCTCGCGCTGCCCCGGCTCCAGATAACTGAGGTCATCCTGCATCTGCCGGAACTCCGCCACGTTCTTGAAGATGTGGTCCGCCTTCACCAGATACTTGTCCACCTCAGCGAAGTCGCTCAGCAGCACCCCGCCCCAGAAAAGGAACTCGTCCAGAGACTCTGCATTCTTGTACAACTTGCTGTAGCAGTCGTACAGGGTGACGAGGGATTCCATGCGGTCGGCGGGGCGCAGCCCTCCTATGCGCGCAAAGAAATCGTTGATGGTAAGGCATTCGGGCGAGATCATCGCCTTTTTCGCTGCGGCGCACTCTTCTCCCATGTATTTGCGGAAGAAACTCACCGCGCGCTTGTTCGGGAATATAAAACACATCCGGCTGATCTCGGGAGCCGGATGGTAATGATGTGCAACTTGTTTGAGGAATGGTATCATCTCAGATCGGTTATTGTCCAGAGTCTGTCATATTTTACCATATCCAGACGGAAATCTTTCAGATCTTCTGAAAATTCCGTCTTTCTCAGAATCGTCGCTTTGCAGCTCAAAGGCTCCGGGATACCCTGCATGGTCAGTTTGAAGGACACCCTCGTGCCGTCCAGCACCAGGTCGGTCACATTGTCGATGATGCTGTCCAGATGCCCGAATATATCGGCGGGACCGCCACCGTTCTCGATGTAGATCTCTTTCGACCTCGGTATCTCGGTCCAGAGAGTGCTGCCGTCGCAGCAGTAGGTGGTGCCGCTTTCGATAACCTTGTAGCAATGCCCCTGAACTGTAGCCAAGCCCTTTCCGAGTTCATTGCCTGCGGAATCGGAATAACTGTAACTGATGCTCACGCGATTGCTTGCGAGCAGGTCCTTGATCTGAGAGGCGGCATTCTGCGCTACTGCCTGCAGGCAGAGCAGCGCGGCGGCCGAAAGTATGAAAAATCTACGCATCATTTTTCAGATTTTCGATCAAAGTTTCCAAATCATCGAGGGTAGATACAAGAACCGTGCGCGGTTTGCTTCCTTCCTGCGGGCCGACTATTCCGGCCTGCTCGAGTTGATCCATCACGCGGCCCGCCTTGGCATAGCCCATGCCGAGTCTGCGCTGCAGGTCGGAGGTAGAACCCTTCTGCGTGGTGACCACGAGTTTGGCAGCTTCTTCAAAGCGCTCGTCCAGATCGCCCAGTTCGCCCTTGGCTCCGCCTTCCTTCTCTTCCTCCTTGACTTCGGGCAGATAATAAGGAGTATTGTAGCTCTTGCCATATCCCTCCTGTTCGCCGATGAAGTTGGTGATGGCCTTGATCTCGCTGCCGCTCACGAAACCGCACTGGATGCGCTCGTTCTCGATGCCAGCGGAAAGCAGCATGTCGCCGCGGCCTATGAGTTTCTCGGCGCCGGGGGAGTCGAGGATGGTCATGGAGTCGGTGCGGGATGCCACCCGGAAGGCGATTCGCAGAGGGAAGTTGCCCTTGATCACGCCGGAAATAACATCTACGGACGGTCGCTGGGTTGCGATGATCACGTGTATGCCGGCGGCACGGCCCTTCTGGGCCAGGCGGATGATGGAGTTCTGTATGCTCTTCGAAGACGCCCTCACTTCCGGGCTTGCGCCCATGGTCATGGTGAGGTCGGCGTATTCATCCACTATGGTGACGAGGTAGGGAAGGAACCTGTGCCCGTTCTTGGGATTGAGCTTGCGGGCCTTGTACTTCTCGTTGTAGTCGGTGATCTTGTTCTCGCCTGCGCGGCTCAGCAGCTCGTAGCGCTGGTCCATCTCGATGCAGAGGCTCTTCAAGGTGAGTTCGGCGTCCTTGGCGTTCTTCACGATGGCCTTTGCCTTCTCTTCTTCTTCGTCGCCGGCGGTGGGAAGTACCGCGAGGTAGTGCTTGAGGAGCTGGTTGTAGGCCGAGAATTCGACCATCTTCGGGTCGATGAAGACGAACTTGAGTTCGGACGGGTGCTTGGCGTAGAGCAGCGAGGCGATGATGATGTTGAGGCCTACGGACTTGCCCTGCTTGGTGGCGCCTGCAACCAGGAGGTGGGGGGCGTCGCTGAGGTCGAATACCTTGACCTGCTGGGTTATCGTGTAGCCGATGGCCACCGGCAGCTCGTATTTGCTGGTGCGGAAGGCTTCGCTGTTGAGCAGGCTCTTCAGCGGCACGATCGAGGCGTAGTCGTTGGCGACTTCGATTCCCACCGAATCCGAGAGCGTGACAACGCGGACGCCCTTGGCATTCATCTGCATGCCGATGTCTTCCTGCAGTTTCTTAACTTCGGAAATGCGCACGCCGGGGGCCAGGGTCACTCGGTAAAGGGTGACGGTGGGGCCTACCTGAGCCTTGACCTCGGTGATCTCTATCTTGTAGTTCTTGAGCGTAGCGCGTATCTTGTTGTTGTTGCGCTGGAGCTCCTCGTTCGAAGGAAGCCTGCGGTCGGAGGCATGGGCTTCGAGAAGGTCGAGGGTCGGGGCCTTGTATTTGGGAAGGCCTTCGGGCGGATCGAGGCGGTTGTCGATCGGCGGCAGTTTCTCGTAGCGCTCGTTCTCCAGGGTGTCGTCGGTCACGACTTCGAGAGTGGACTCCGCCTCCTTCGGGAGTTCGCTGTCCGGGCTTGCCCCTCCATCGGCCTGAATACTGACGGCATCGTCGGCAATCGGCTCCGGTTCCGGTACGGACTCAGGCACGTACTCCGGCTCCGGCTCTGCCTCCTCCATCTCCGATTCCTCCTCTGCGGCGGCATCTACAAGTATCTCTGCGGCATCCTTGCGGCCGAGGGAATATACCCAGTCGGTGAATCGGCGGCTGCTGAAGAAAAGCCAGCACACCAGAAGCAGGAGGACCAGTATGCCGGTGATGATATTTCCGAAAAGATTGTCGCTCCAGAGTATGACCTGCTTTCCGAATTCCCCTCCCAGGCCGCCTCCGAAGGCGGAAGGAATGCCTGCAAGGTTACCGGCCAATGCGAGCAGCAGCGATGCGACCAGAGCTCCGCTAAGTGCAAGAAGGGTGGTCTTGACAAGGGAGAAATTCCAGCGATTCCCGAGCAGGCGCACGCTTATCGCCGCCAGTATGGTGAGCAGCACAAAACTGCCGAGGCCGAAGAGGCTGCAGATAAGCAGATGCCCTGTGCGGTATCCGAGCTTGCCGGCCGCATTGCCCACTTCTGTGCTGCTTTCCATCATTGATGGGTCTCCGAGAAGGCTCATATCCTGCTGCCAGTGGAAGAGATATGAGACACAGGAGATGAGTATGAAAAGGCATAGGACGGCGACGGCGAGCCCTGCTATTATCTTTGCATTGCCACGTTCTTTTTCATCCCAGTTTCTCCAGAATGCCATGTAGTCTCCGAATCTGCTCATTTCTTCTTGCCTTTCTTTCCGTATCGGAAGTTGTTTTTCTTGCCGGACTGCGGCTTGATTCCCAAGGTGGGACGGGCGAAGGATGCATCCTGCGAGACCCCCTTGAGCTTGAGGCCTTCCGGCACCTTGATCTTGTAGTCGGACATTTTTTCGATGTCGGCAAAGATCGTTTCGTCGGCTACGCTGTCTTTGTTCCAGATAAGGTACTGGGTACGCATATATGTGGCCAGCGAATGGATGAGAGCGTCTTTTATCTCTCCTTCCGGCTCGTTGCTTACAAGTTCAATGATTCGCTCGATGTTCCTGCCGTAGTGGGTGGCCTTGATCTTGGACCCCTTCATAGGCAGGGGAACGGGCCGGGTTTCGAACTCTTCCTTGACAGGGCAGGGGTATGGGGCGTCTATGTCCAGGTCGAATTCTGCAATAATGTAGAGCTGGTCCCAGAGTTTGTGCTCCCAGTCTTCCTGGGACTTGACGCCGGGATTGAGGAGCTCCATGGTCTTGACCACTGCTGCTGCCTGTTCGCTGCGTTTTCCCTTGTCGGGAATTTCTTTCAGGTGCTCTACCATCTTCAGCACGTTGCGTCCGTATTCCGTTATCTTGAGTTTCTCTCTTTCGGTGTTGTATTCAAGTCTGATTGTTTCTTCGCTCATTTTTCCTTGTTTTTGCCTAAACGCAAATATAAGGTTTTTTTTACTTCGGCAGAATATTTGTATTATATTTGCCTGATAAATAATTTGAGATGAAGATTCTGCGTTATATAAGCATAACTGTTCTGGCTCTTGCCGTTGTATCGGCCGTATCCTGCAAAAAAGACAAAGACGAAACCGATGAAAAAGCATATCTCAACGGTTCGGTTTCTTTCGACATTCCGAAGTACCTTTACCCTGGCGATGTCGTCCACGTGGTGCCTACCGGCGTTTACAAGGCCGATGAAGCGGACACACTCCTGGCAGTCAGCTGGTACAACCCGCTCACGCTGGTCACTGATACTCTCCGTCTTGAGAACGATCCGGTTTCGAAGAGCAAGGAATTCGATTTCGAGGTGACTTCGAACGAGCTTAAATCATATTCGCTTGTGGTTAATATGTGGGCCGACGGCTATTACATCAAGTCTGCAAATGTATCCTTTACCGTCGTCGATCCTGCTCTTGGCACCGGTTCGCTCAAAGGATATGACTTCCTGTCATCCGTACCGTCCTTTACTGACAGCCGCGACGGATTGACTTACTATTACAGCAATGTCGCAGGCAAGGACTGGATGATTCAGAATCTTGGATGGAGGGGTGCCGGAGAGTCGTACGAAATGGCCGAAGCGATGGACCCCATCTACGGGCGTTATTACACGTGGGAAGAGGCTTCCACTGCCTGCCCTGCTGGCTGGCACCTGCCTTCAGACGCCGATTTCAAGGCTCTTGCTGAAGCAGGTGGCGGCAGCGAAATCTCTTCCGCAGGCAAGCTTATGGTCGATGCTACCTTCAACGGCAGTAAGATGTGGGAGTTCTGGCCACAGGTGAAAATCACCAACAGCACCAGATTCTCTGCCATTCCTGTCGGATATATGGTCAATAACGGGAGTTCATACAGCCTGAAGGGGCTGAACAAATATGCCATGTTCTGGGCTTCCGATGCAAGTGCGGATATGGCGTCGGCACGCTATCTCTATGTTGACAAAACGGAATTTTTCGCCGGAGAATATGGCAAGGATGCCATCAGGGCTTCCGTACGTTGTGTGAGATGATTTTAATTTGAATATACCATGAAAAAAACTCTTGTTTGGATCGGCATTATCGCCGTAATCGCTATTTGGGGCATTTCTGCCTATAACGGGCTTGTGAATAAGGATGAAGCTGTAACCGCTGCATGGGGCCAGGTAGAGAACAACTACCAGCGCCGTGCCGACCTCATCCCCAACCTTGTCGCAACCGTCAAGGGTTATGCAGAACACGAGAAGGGAACCCTCGAGGCAGTCGTGAACGCACGCGCAGCCGCCACCCAGGTCAGCGGAGGCGAACTCAGTTCCGAAGATGTGGCCGCCTACCAGAAGGCCCAGGGCGAAGTGAGTTCCGCACTGAACCGACTGCTCATGGTTGTTGAAAACTATCCCGAACTCAAGGCCAACGAGAATTTCCTCGACCTTCAGGCTCAGCTCGAAGGCACGGAAAACCGCATCGCAGAGGCCCGCAGGGCTTTCAACGAGACCGCGAAGGATTACAACACATCTATCCGCCGTTTCCCTGCAAACCTGCTCGCAGGTGTGTTCGGCTTCTCCGCCAAGGGCTATTTCGAGGCTGACGAAGCTGCCAAGACCGCACCTAAGGTAGAGTTCTGATGCCTTTCCTGAAAAGGATATCCATTTTATTTCTGCTCGTCGCCCTGGCATTGCCGTGCGGGGCGACGGTCAGTGATTTTATCCCCAGGCCGCAGGATCCTCCCAGGCTTGTGAACGATTTTGCGAACGCATTTACCTATTATCAGGCGGACTCCCTCGAAAGGGCCCTTGTCGATTTCGACGAGCGCACTTCGAATCAGATCTGCGTGGTGACTGTCACCGACCTTCACGACTACGATGTCGCCCAGTTCGCACTTGCGCTTGCCAACGAGTGGGGGATAGGCAGCAGCCGGAACAACGGCGTGCTGATCCTGCTGAAAACCCGTAACGGCGGCTACGTGGACGTGACCATACAGGTTGGGCGCGGGCTCGAGGGAGCTATCCCCGACGCCTATGCCTCCCGTATCATCCGCAACATAATGGGGCCTCATCTCCGCCAGGACGAATACTGGCCTGCCGTGAGCAAGGCCTGCACGGAACTGATGGCCCTCGCTGAAGGGGAAATCAGCGAGCCCCGGGATTCCGAAGACGACGATATCGTTCCGCTGTTGATCATGGCCGCATTCTTCCTGGTCGCATTCCTGCTGATATTGTACGCGGCTTCCAAGGATGACAATCATCGCGGCGGAGGCGGTTTCCGCGGGCCTACCATAATTTTCGGGCCCGGCAGCGGCTCTTCTAACAGCAACTGGACCGGCGGCGGTTTCGGCGGAGGTTCCGGCTGGGGCGGAGGTTTCGGAGGAGGCTTCGGCGGCTTTGGCGGCGGTTCCTTCGGCGGCGGCGGAGCGAGCGGCCGCTTTTAACCGGGCAGCTATCTTCCTGTGAATCAGTGACTTCCTGAAAACAAATCGGCGAATTTCACCGATTTGTTTTCAGGAAATTGTTGTAAATCAGGGAGTTGGCTGCCCGGAGATTTGTCCCGGGACTTCCCGGATGAATCAGGCCAAATCTGCAATAATCGAGAGGCAGTACTGCAATGCGCCGGCAAGGGCGTCTACCGTCCAGACCAGCCAGGCGGGGCAGATGCCGAAGGCGGAAAGGGCCAGACAGGCAACGGCGCCGAACATGAGGAAGGATGTCAGCGGCAGGGCGATGAGATTCGTGAGCAGAAAGTGCTTGGGGAAGGTCCGGAAGTGCAGCCATACCAGAGGCGCGGTGAAAATCTGGCAGGAGATGCTCAACGCCATCGACGACCACATCCATTTCACGGGACCCTTCCTGCGGCCCTCCGAAGGGAACCAGGCGTCCAGCTTGGGGAAAAGAAGGAAAATCCCGAGCATTGCCAGGTAGCTCAGCTGGAATCCCAAGGACGATATCACCCAGGGGCAGGCGGCCAGCTGTATGAGCAGCGCGCAGCACCAGATGGCGATGGGGCTTTTCTTCCTGCCGGGGAAGTGCCGGAGGATTTCGTTCAGGGAGATGAACAGCAGCGCCCGCACTGTCGAAGGCGACGCTCCGGTCATCAGCGTGTAGAAGGTGCAGGCGGCGATGATCAGGCCGCTGCGCACAGGCGCGCTCACCCGTCCGTTCCCCATGGGTGTAAGCAGTTTTCCTATAATAAGATAGATGATTCCGAGATGCAGGCCGCTCAGCGCAAGGATGTGGGAAGCGCCGGCGGCGCGGAACGCGTCCACGGTCTCCCTGGCCAGACCATCCCTCTGCCCGGTGAGCAGGGCCCGGAGCAGTTCATTCGTGCTGCCGTGCGCGAACGGTATGCTCCGTATCAGCGCATCGGTATGCGCCAGCGCCCTGCCCGCCAGTCCTCCGGAAAATGCGGGTGGAGCATCCCCCCGCAACTCTCCGCACAGCGCTCCCAGGGCGGCAAACAGCAGCGCATACCACAGCCTTCCGGACAGTCTGCCGCCAAGCATCAGCAGCAGAAGCAAGGCGGTGAGCGCCAGCGAATAATGGAAGAGGGGGAACGGACAGAACTGCGCGAGGGCCACCCCCGCGGCAAAAGGAAACGATATCAGCACGGGATCTCTCGCCTCTACCATAACGATTCACTTTTTAATTCTTTGCTAAAGTAAGCATTATTTCTTAAATTTGTAAGCTATCGAAAACACATTTACTCAATAATATGATAATTCTTGTAATCAACTGCGGCAGTTCTTCTATCAAGTATCAGTTATTCGATATGAAGAGCGCCAACGACTATGCCGTAAAGGCAAAGGGTCTGGTGGAGAAAATCGGCCTCCCCGAAGGTAACATCACTCATAAGCCTACCGGCAAGCAGCCTTTCGAAAAGGCCCTGCCCATTCCCGACCACAAGCTCGGAATGAAACTCGTGATGGACGCTCTTGTCGATCCCGAACACGGCGTGCTCAATTCTTTCGATGATGTAGACGCGGTAGGTCACCGTATCGTGCAGGGTGCCGACTTCTTCGACGGCAGCTGCCTCGTGAACGACGATGTCCTGAAGAAGATAGAAATCTGCTGCGACTTCGCACCTCTCCACAATCCTGCCCACCTGCTCGGCATCCACGCCATCACCCAGGTGCTTCCCAAGACTCCGCAGGTGGTGGTATTCGACACGGCCTTCCATCAGACCATGCCGGACTACGCATACATGTACGCACTCCCTTATGATTATTATACCGACTACCACGTCCGCCGTTACGGCGCTCACGGCACCTCCCACCAGTATGTTTCCCGCAGGGGCGCCGAATTCACCGGTATCGACATCAATCATTCCAAGATCATCACCTGCCACATCGGCAACGGCTCGTCCGTAACCGCGATCAAGGACGGCAAGTGCATCGACACCTCCATGGGATTCACGCCGCTCGAGGGCATGATCATGGGAACCCGCTGCGGAAACGTAGACTGCAACGTCATCCCCTACATGATGAAGAAGAAGAACATCTCCCCGGACGAGATGACCACCATCATGAACAAGAAGAGCGGTCTTATCGGCCTGGGCGGAGTGAGCTCCGACATGCGTGAGACCGAAGACGCCGCCGCTGCAGGCGACGCCCGCGCACGGCTTGCCATCAACAAGCTCACCTACGACATCGTCAAGCTCATCGGCGCCTACAGCGTGGTGCTCGACGGAGTAGACCTCATCGTATGGACCGCCGGAATCGGCGAGCACAATCACAAGGTGCGCCGCCGCGTGTGCGAGAAACTCGGTTCCATCGGAGTCAAACTCGACTACGCCGCCAATGAGAAGGCCTTCGGCGAAGAAGCCCTCATCAGCGCCCCCGACTCCAAGGTCAAGGTAGCCCTCATCCCTACGGAAGAGGAACTTATGATCGCCCTCGATACAATGAATCTGGTAAAGAAATAAGATATGAGCCTTATCGAACAAATCGTAGCGCGTGCCAAATCCAACAAGCAGCGCATCGTGCTCCCCGAATCGCTTGAGGAGCGCACCATCACGGCAGCAGACCGCGCCCTTGCCGACGGCCTCGCCGAAATCATCCTGATCGGAAACAAAGAGGAAATCCTCGCCTATGCCGAAAAGCTCGGACTGCGTAACATAGGCAAGGCGACCATCATCGATCCCGCCACCAGCGAGAAGACCGCCGAGTATGCAAAGCTGCTCTATGAGCTCCGCAAGAACAAGGGCATGACCCCCGAACAGGCTGCAAAGACCGTTCTGGATCCCCTCTACTTCGGCTGCCTCATCATCAAGAGCGGAGATGCCGACGGACAGATCAGCGGCGCCCTCTCCACGACCGGAGAGACTCTGCGTCCCGCCCTGCAGATCATCAAGTGCTCTCCCGGCATCACCTGCGTCAGCGGCGCTATGCTGATGCTCACCCAGGCTCCCGAATACGGCGAGAACGGCGTGCTGGTGATCGGCGACGTCGCAGTCACTCCCGCTCCCGATGCAGGCCAGCTTGCGCAGATCGCAGTCTGCACCGCCCGCACCGCCAAGAGCGTGGCCGGCTTCGCAGATCCCCGCGTGGCAATGCTGAGCTTCTCTACCAAGGGTTCGGCCAAGCACGAAGTGGTGGACAAGGTCGTAGAGGCTACCGCCCTCGCAAAGGAACTCGATCCTTCTTTGAAGATCGACGGAGAACTGCAGGCGGATGCCGCCCTCGTTCCTTCAGTCGGAAAGAAGAAGGCTCCCGGTTCCGAGATCGCGGGTTCCGCCAACGTTCTGGTATTCCCCAATCTGGAAGTCGGCAACATCGCCTACAAGCTCATCCAGCGCCTCGGCCATGCCGAAGCCATCGGCCCCATCCTCCAGGGCATCGCCAAGCCGGTCAACGACCTCAGCCGCGGTTGCTCAGTGGAAGATGTCTACAACCTCATCGCCATCACCGCCTGCCAGGCGATGGATGCGAAGTAGGGTTGTGTAGCGTTGCGTGCCACATAAGTTGTTGTGGCTCAACGATATAAGCAAAATGCTCCAGTCAAAATCGACTGGAGCATTGTTTATTTGTTTATTCCATACTTGTATGCAAAACTGCCCTTTTTGCATACAAGTCCTGCGAAAACCGGCGAAATGAATGCAAAACAGGCCTTTCTGCATACAAGTCCTGCGAAAACTGGCGAGATGTATGCAAAACTGCCCTTTTTGCATACAAGTCCTGCGAAAACCGGCGAGATGTATGCAAAACAGGCCTTTCTGCATACAAGTCCTGCGAAAACCGGCGAGATGTATGCAAAACTGCCATTTCTGCATACAAGTCCTGCGAAAACTGGCGAGATGTATGCAAAACAGGCCTTTCTGCATACAAGTCCTGCGAAAACTGGCGAGATGTATGCAAAACTGCCCTTTTTGCATACAAGTCCTGCGAAAACCGGCGAGATGTATGCAAAACAGGCCTTTCTGCATACAAGTCCTGCGAAAACCGGCGAGATGTATGCAAAAC
>CAMNAD010000026.1 GCA_946530505.1 uncultured Bacteroidales bacterium | reverse complement strand
GCGGTGGGGACGAGATTCGAACTCGTGGTACGGTTACCCGTACGGCAGTTTAGCAAACTGCTGGTTTCAGCCACTCACCCACCCCACCGGAAGGTCTTGTGTTGAACCGACCCCGCAGCCGTTGCGGCAAACGGGACTGCAAATATACAAATTATTATCTAACTTCCAACACTTTTCCGTGCTCGCTTTCAGCGACAGCGCGGCGCCAGGCTTCGACATACGGCACATTTGTAATTCCGGAAGGGGTGCCTTCGTGGTATTCGCTGTGCACGAACGAACCGTCTTCGTTCTGGGCTTTCACATTGCCGTCCAGATACTTCAGAAGCAACATTTCTTCGAGCGAAACCCAGGCGGCGAACTGCTTGGAGGCAGTCTCCACAGTATAGCGGGTCATCAGGCGGCGGGCTTTGCGGATGCGGCCGCGGGACACCAGTCCGGCTACTTTCTCATCAAAAGATGGCACGGCCGAGAACATCTGATCCTGCTCGAAGGCATCAATCGCGCAGCGCACGGTCGGAGCCATCACATTGTACATCTTGTAGCATGCCTGGGCCACCCTGTTGGAAATCCAGAACTGCGAAGTCGCGGAGTAGTGGAGCATGTCGCCGTTGCCCACGCGCAGGCACTCGGGTACTTCGCGCGTAGATACGTATATGGGTGTAAGATAGGAAGTTGCTGCATCGTCGGTGCCGAACCAAATCAGCGCTCCCACCTCGTCGGGCAGCCATCCGCGGGCCTGCGCCACGAACCAGAAACCGGTCTGCTGGGTGGCGATTGCACGTTCGTTCACGTAGGTCTTTCCATCCCATGAGAACCTCATCGGTCTCCAGCGGTAGGGCAGGGCGTTCCCGCCGGCACCCGGATCGACAGTCATATCGAGGGGCGTGCCTTCAAAATGATCGCGCATCACGTTCGCGACATCCTTCGGAGTAATCTTGCGGGAGGGCTTTACGAAGAGGGGCATTTCTCCGGAAAGATCGTGCCCGAGGGCATACTCCGTCCAGTCGGATGCGGGCCGCGAAACCTCTGCGCCATTTTCCTCGTAGGTAAACACTCCGTCGCAGAGGATGTTGAATGCACTCCACGCACGGGCGTCACATGCGCGCGCACCCCCGAAATCAAGAGGATTATAGGCATCCCGGAAAGAGAAATCAGCATCCTCGCCTGAGAACCATCCCTGCTCGCGGGCGAACGAAATCACGTCCGGCGCATAGAGGCAGTTTTCGGGATCGTTCAGGGGAAACCTCGTAATGCGGGCCTGATTGGCGTGTGCGCAGATGTATCCGTCCGGAATCCTGCGGGCCACCCAGACTATCCCCTTGTTGGAAGCACCTTTGCCCACGATATCCATTACCCATGCCTCATCCTTGTCTGCGATGGAGAAAGTCTCGCCCTCCGAGGGATAGCCGTAGCGGTTCGCGAGCGAAACTATCGTGTCGATGGCGGCACGGGCGGTCGCAGCCCTCTGCAGAGTGATGTAAATGAGTGAACCATAGTCCATTATTCCGGCAGGGTCTGCCTGCTCTTCGCGGCCTCCCCAGGTTGTTTCTCCGATGATCAGCTGCTTCTCGTTCATATTGCCGACCGTCTGGTAGGTCCTTGCGACCTGGTGTATCTGCCCGAGGGGCTTGTAGGTATCCCACTCTACGATATCTAGTTTGGATCCGGCATGGAACTTGCCGGCAGGATGGAAGTACAGTTCCCCGTAAAGTACGTGAGAATCAGCGGCATAGGAAATCATGCAGGAACCGTCGGCACTGGCGCCCCTGGTCACGATCACATTGGAACAGGCCTCGCCGCGAAGCCCGGAAATGAGCAGCGCCGTAAGCGCCGCAAGGCACATTGTCTTAACTTTCATACCCTGAATTTTACTTTGTTACAAATTTAATGATTATTTTTGCAAGTTATGAAAACAAAGCACATACTTATCATTCTTATCGGCATGCTGATGCCGCTGGCTGTCAAGGCACAGCAGCAGCCGCTGACTCCCGAGCAGGAAGAGAAGAAGATGCGCGAAGGGATAGAGCAGATGGTGCTCCGCTACGAGGAGAGTCTCGAACTTGAGGTGTGGCAGACATTCTATGTCGATTCAATTCTCGTTCACAACTATACGGCCATGTCCAAGGAAACCAAGGCTCTTGCCGAAAACCATGTTGAGAATACCGAACTGTACCAGTTGGTAGCCGATAAATGGGAAGATGCCACCTATGAGGCTTTCCAGAAGATACTGAACGAGGCTCAGTGGAAGAAATACCTCAAAGGAGGAGCTTCCAGGGCCAAGAAGTCCAGAGATATCAGGGCTGCAAAAAGAGCAGGAAAGAAATAGACTATGACAATTGAAACTATAGAAAAGGTACTTGGCGAGCTGAATGCCCTCAAGTGCAAGACAGAGAAAGAAGTGGAAGAAGCGCGTGTGCGCTTCCTTGGAAAGAAAGGAGAGATTACTGCTCTCTTCGAGGAGTTCCGCAGTGTCGACGGCGACCAGAAGCGCGCCTTCGGCCGTCCGCTGAACGAACTCAAGCAGGCTGCTATCGCTACCATCGAGAAGTTGCGCGAGAGTGCACAGTCGGCGGGCGAAGTTGAAGGCTCCAAAGAAGATACTACCCTTCCCGGTGAGCAGTTCGAGCTCGGCAGCCGCCATCCAGTGAGCATCGTGCGCCAGCAGATAGTAGACATCTTCCACAAGTTCGGATACGATGTGGCGGAAGGCCCCGAAATTGAGGACGACTACCACGTGTTCGAGGCCCTCAACTTCCCTCCGAACCACCCCGCCCGCGACATGCAAGACACTTTCTTCGTCTCTGCCGGCCATCTCAACCCGCTGCTCCTCCGCACCCATACCTCCTCTGTGCAGGTGCGCGCAATGGAGAAGATGCCCCTCCCGATCCGCGTGATCTGCCCCGGACGCGTGTTCCGCAACGAGGCCATCTCGGCCCGTGCCCACTGCATCTTCCATCAGGTTGAGGGCCTTTATATAGATGAGAACGTCACCTTCGCAGACCTCAAGCAGGCCATCCTGCTCTTCGCCCGCGAGATGTTCGGCGCCGACGCACAGATCCGCATGCGTCCTTCGTTCTTCCCCTTCACCGAGCCTTCGGCAGAGGTGGACGTGAGCTGCAACATCTGCCACGGAAAGGGCTGCAACATCTGCAAGGGCACAGGCTGGCTCGAGATTCTGGGCTGCGGAATGGTGGATCCCAACGTGCTCGAGGCATCCGGAATCGATTCCAAGAAGTACAGCGGCTTCGCTTTCGGAATGGGCATAGAGCGCATCGCCATGCTCAAGTGGCAGGTGAACGACCTTCGCCATTATTTCGAGAACGACCTGCGCTTCCTGCGGGAGTTTGAAGGCGCCACGGAGGTATAATTCACCATTATTTGGTATTGTAGATGCGTGCAGATTTTTCTAAATTTGCACGCATCGTTTATAATGTAGTGTATGAAAACAATTTCCAGAATCATAGCCGTATTATCCGTTTTCGTCCCCGTGTTGCTTGGCGCAAAAGACAAAGCGTCCGTAGCAATCGTCGTCGACGAAGCCACGAAGGCAGCCATAGGCAAATCAATCGACAACTATGCTTCGCAGATACGCGCAGAGGGTAAAAACGTATTTATAATAGATGTAAATGCCACGACTGACCCCCGCGCGATACGTGATACTCTCCGGTATCTTCATCAGAACAGGAGCCTCGAAGGTGCGGTGCTGGTGGGAGATGTTCCGGTTCCGATGATCCGCCGGGCCCATCATCTGGCCACAGCCTTCAAGATGAACCCCAAAATGAGGCGGGACAAGTCATCCATCCCCTCCGACCGCTTCTACGACGACTTTTCCCTGGAGTTCGACGCCATCGGGAATGAAGGTCCGCTCTGGTATTACGATCTCTCTCCCAAGGGCGCACAGCGCGTTGAGTGCGACATCTACACCGCCCGTATCAAGCCTTCAAAGAACGATCCGGAGCACGGATTCACAGAACTGATCGCCGAGTATCTCGACCGTGCCGCCGAGGCCCATCGCAGCAACGGCCGCAAGATCGACCGGGTGTTCCATTTCGGCGGGCATGGCAACAGTTCGGAGAGCTTCAACGCCCGTATCGATGAGAACAGGGCCTACTACGAGATGTTCGGTTTCAACGACGGTTCCGGCAGGGTCGATTACATCAATTTCGACGAGGACCAGTTCGTCCGCGACCGCCTCCGCAAGATACTTGCCATGAAGGAACTGGACATCGTGCATCTTCACACCCACGGTGCCGTAGACGCGCAGTACATCAGCAAGGAACCCTACACTTTCATGACTTCGGGGCACGTCGCCAGCGTGCAGTCTTTCCTTCGTGGCAAGATGCGCTCCGCCAAGGACAAGGCCAAGATGAAGGCCGACCTGATGAAGTCTTACGACGTTCCCGAGTCCTGGCTCGCCGGCTGGGATGATGCAGAACAGATAAAGAAAGACTCCATCCGCTCCGCTTCCGTCGACATAGTCCTGGAGGATCTCGACGGATTCGAGTCCGGCCCGGCACTGATCATACTGGACGCCTGCTTCAACGGAGCGTTCCTGCACGACGATTACATCGCCGCCCGCTATGCGTTCGCGCATGGCAGCAATACGATTGCAGTTACCGGCAACAGCGTCAACATCATCCAGGACCACTGGAAGAACGAACTGATAGGCCTTCTCGCCCACGGCGTATGCATAGGCAACTGGATAAAGAACATCCAGACGCTCGAATCGCATCTTTTCGGAGACCCCACCTTCACCTTTGCTTTCGAAGGGAAATCTTACGATGCCCAGGTTGCCTTCCCCAGCGCGAAGTCGGCCCGCAGAATGCTTGGACAGGAAGACCCTTCGCTTTGCGGGTTCGGCCTCAGGCAACTCTTTCGCAGCGGAGATCTTACATCTGCGCAACTGCTTGATTATCTGAAGAATGATTCCAGGATGAATGTGCGCATGGAAGCCCTGATGAGCATAGTCCGCAACCCTGCGGATTACGACGCCCTGGTATCCGCCCTGTCCGCCGGGCTCGACGATTCCTATGAGCTCGTGCGCAGGATGTCCGCCCGCTATGCGAGCATCTGCTGCGATCCTGCTTTGGAGAATGCCCAGAAAGAAGCCGTCGACAATCCTCTGGTGACCTCGCGCGTGCGTTCCCATCTTGTGGGAGGGCTTTACGGCGCCCACGACACCAAGGATGCCGAAGAGATTGCCGACAAGTCCCTTTCGGTCAAAGAACGGGGTTTTGCGGTAAGCGCCCAGCGCAACAAGTGCAATCCCGCCGCCGTGGATTCCATGCTTGAATTGCTTTCCGATCCCGAAGCGGACAAGGCCCTCAAGCTCAAGGCCGCAGAAGCTCTGGGATGGTATGTGCTGTCGGTGCGCCGCGACGATATCTATAATGGCTGCAAAGCCCTTCTGGAAAAGGAAACCGACCCCGAAATCAAAGACGAACTGACAAGAACCACAGCCCGACTCGACGATCTTGCGTACTGCCGTTAAAATATTGACATTCATCACATTGCTGCTTGCAGCCGTGAGCGCTGCCGCCCAGAACGGGATGGCAGGGCGCCTGTATGGCACGGTGTCGGTAATCGAAAACGGCCGGGCGGTCCCAGTAGACTATGCGGTGGTGCTTCTAAAGAATTCCGGGCAGTATGCCACCAGCGACGCTTCCGGCAAGTACAGCATATCCGGAATCGATGCCGGACGCTACGAGGTTGAGGTGCAGATGATCGGTTACGAAACGGTCGACAGCACGATTGTCATCCGCGGTGAGCGCAAGTTGGATTTTATCCTTCGGGAGAGCAATTTCCGCCTGAAAGAAGTGACCGTTGTGGCTCAGGCGAGCAAGGCCGGCGACGCAACGGCCTCTCTCATCTCCCGTCAGGCTATAGACCATTCGCAGACCAGCTCCCTGGGCGATATCATGCAGCTGCTTCCGGGCGTGGAAATATCCAATCCCAACCTGTCCTCTACCCGCACCCTGTCGCTGCGCAGTGCGGACGCAACCGACATGAACAGTCTGGGAACTGCCATAATCGTGGATGGTTCACCGCTTTCCAACAATGCCAATATGGAGGGGATAACTTCCGCAATGACAGGCACTTCCACGACCGTGGCGGGGTCCGCTTCGTCTTACGCGGGAGCACTCCCGAATTCTGGCATAGACGTCCGTCAGATATCCACCGACAACATCGAATCCGTGGAAGTCATCCGCGGCATCCCTTCCGTGCAGTACGGCGACCTCACCTCCGGTGCGGTCATCATCAATTCCAAGGCCGGCGCCGAACCTCTGACGGTGCGTGTCAAGACGGATCCCAAGATTTTCCAGGGTTCGGCTTCCAAGGGATTCAAGCTCGGAGGTAAGGGAGGCGACATACATTTCAGCGGCGACTACGCCTACAGCAATGCCAAGACCACGGAGGCGTATGCCTTCTACCAGCGTTTCAACTTCAAGACGATGTGGACCAAGCGTTTCGGGGGTCTGAACAACTCGGTCAGCATCGACCTCAAATACGGCAAGGATACCCGCAACAACAACCCCGACGACCAGTCCTCGCACACATCCTCGGGAGGTATCAACATAGGGTACAGGGTGGCCGCGAACGGCACATGGAATATCAACAAGGGGTGGCTCAAGACCTTGCGCTACGACATCTCCAACAGTTTCATGTACAAGGATTCGTTCAAGGACCAGCTGGCCCAGAGCGCGAACTCCATCTATTCCACCAACATGACATCCGGAACCACCGTGTCGAATGTGCCCGGAAGGCACTTGTACGGAACGGACGGCACCGAGGTCACCAATTTCAATGCGGATCAGACGGGAGTCTACGCCATCTTCATGCCCAACAGCTACGATTCCCACATCGATTTCTACGGCAAGGAACTCAACAGCTATGCAAAGCTGACTGCGAATCTTTACAAATCCTGGGGAGAAACAAGCGACAAGGTCCTGCTTGGTGCCGACTTCAAGTCCGACGGCAACCTCGGCGAAGGGCTCGTGTTCCCGGAAGGAGTGCCTCCGTACCGCAGCTCCAACGCCGAGTCCGGTTACAGGTCCCGGCCGCTTTACGATATTCCTTTTGTAAACCAGTTCGGCCTTTTTGCCGAAAACACCTTCAAGACCAAGGTGCTGGGCCGCCTGTTGAACTTCACCGCAGGCCTTCGCTTCGATTCCGTCAACGGGCGCACCGTCCTGGCTCCGCGACTGAACGCTTCGGCCGAAGTGCTGCCCGAGGTGCTCACCCTTCGCGGCGGCTACGGAATCACCGCCAAGGCCCCCACGTCGGCATATCTCTATCCGAACAACGCATACTTCGACCAGAGCAACCTCAACAATCAGCTCGCCACCGATCCTGCAGACAGGATAGTGCTCGCCACGACATATATCTACAATACCGAGAATCCGGATCTCAAAGTCGCCACCAACCGCAAGATGGAAGTGGGATTCGACCTCCTGATCGCGAAGCGATACAAACTGTCGGTGACGGCATACGACGAAAAGATGGAGAACGGATATCAGAACCGCCTCGATTTCAGCTCCATCCAGTGGGCGCCATACAGGTATTTTGCGGTTTCCGGACACGATGCGCAGGGGAATCCGCTGCTGACGCAGACCGTCGACAGTCACAAGTTCTTCGCGTATTATACCCCGATGAATACCGGGGTGTCGCATAACCGCGGAGTGGAGTGGGAACTCAATCTGGGGCGTTTCGACGCCATCCGCACGTCCTTCTTCCTGAACGGGGCCTGGATGTATACCATGAATACCACGAATGCCTGCACCTTCGACATCAACTCAAAGGGCGGCAGCACCCTCGCCAGCAACTATGCCGTCTACGATCCGCAGATGAGCAAGTCCTTCACCGAGAAGGCGGTAACCACCCTCCGCGCCACGCACAATATCCCCTCGATAGGCTTCGTGGTCACTCTTACCAGCCAGCTGAACATCTACTCGAAGAACTGGAGCGACTACACGAACGACGAAATCCCCGGGCGGTACATCTCCATCGCCGACGGTAAGGTCTATCCCTTCACGGCGGAGATGGCGGAGTCTTCCGACTACCGCTACATGCTCGACCAGAGGTCCGCGACCCGTTTCCTTGTCGAGAGACACCATAGTTTCCTGCTGTTCAATCTCAATGTTTCCAAGGAGATACGGGATTTCATGACGGCATCCTTCTATGTGAACAACCTTTTCAACTTCCGTCCTCTCGATGCGTCGGAGGTCACCAGGGGTGCCTATCAAGAACTCGGTACACCAATGTATTTCGGCTTTGAAATCAAGTTTAAAATCAAATAGTTATGATGAAAAATTCAATCAAATTGCTCGCAGTAGCAGCCATCGCAGCGGTGGCTTTCGCTTCCTGCAAGAAGGATGAGGGAATCAAGTATCTCTCTTCCAACATCACCATCGACGAGTCCGGTCTCGACGGAGCACCTGCTCCCGATTCCTATGTCGTGACCTTTACCAGCACTTCCACTGAATTCGTGCGTGAAAAGAATTCCAACGGCAACACCGTATCTGTCGACTCCCTGGTTACAGGTGTCTACAACATCACCGTCCAGGCCCAGTTCTCCTATGCCGGCTATGCCTATAACTATATCGGCACCGCCAAGGATGTAGAGGTCAGCGCCGACGGCGTGGATTGCACCGTGAAGGTGGCCGCCACGAAGGCTGCCGCCCTTCTTGTGAAGGAAGTTTACTACAACTCCTGCAAGGACGACAAGAACGCCAATTACATGAAGGATCTGTTCGTCGAGGTCTACAACAATTCCGATCAGACCGTATATGCCGACGGCATCTGCCTCGCAATGACCCTGAGCCCCAACACTTTCGAGTGGAAGTACATCAAGGCCGGCACCGAGGTGGGCGGCAAGACCTATGATTACGATCTCGGCATCCAGAACGACGACCAGTATGTGTTCGTGGGCATGACCGTGTGGCAGATCCCCGGAGAGGGAAAGACTTACCCCATCGAACCCGGTGAATCCTTCGTCATCGCCGGCTATGCCATGGATCATACCACCGTCGCATCCAACTCCATCGACCTCAGCACCGCTGAATTCGAGACCTACTGCGACCATTACGGCGAGAAGGGCCAGAGCGACTGCAACGCCATCAACATGAATCTCGTCGCTCCCGTCTCCAATCCTACCAACAACTTCTGGCTCACCGTCACCGGCCGCGGATTCATCCTCTTCCATCAGGATGCTCCCGTGCGCGGCACCGATTTCATCCGTTCTTCGAACTTCCCCACTTCGGTAGGACTTGAAGTTCTCAAGAGCGACGTGATCGATGCAGTCGACCTGATCAACAACGCGACTACAAAGAAGTGGGTACCCGAGGATCTTGACGCAGGATACGTGCTTAGCCAGGGCAACTATTGCGGCAAGAGCGTTCTCCGCAAGGTTCAATCCAACGAGAACGGCAAACTCACTCTCCAGGATACCAACAATTCCACCGAGGACTTCATTACCTGCGAGGATGCTTCCCTCGAAAACAAGGCCAAGCAGATCCGCCGCTACGGTGTAGGACGTCCTTCATGGAGCACCTGGACAAGCGCCCAGTAGAGAACGACAACATGAATCCGAGACTTCCCATCCTGCTGCTTCTGTCGCTCCTGCCTGTCAAGGCGGGGGCGCAGGACGGCATCGGCTCTGCGGCAGCACTGCAATACTCCGAAGATCATACCCTCTGGTTCGGCAGCGAGAATGCGGCCGGGCTGGCTTTCCGTCCGCTTTCGACCTTCAATATCGTAAGTTTCGGTTTCGGGTATGAGGATGGCGCTTTCCACCGTTATCCGACGGGGGAGAAGGTCTCGGACCTGGATTTCGACACCCGGGGCGCGCTTGCCATAGGCAAGATGCAGCTCTGGGGTCATTTCCGATACGACAACATTACCGAACGGGGAACGCGTTTCAACACCGTCCTCTTCGATCCTTACGACGAACGCCAGATATTCTCTGTCGCAGACCCCAATCTCAGCGACTGGAAGCGGCAGGTTTATGATATGGAGTTCAAGGCCGCCCTCCCTTTGGGCGACAGGTTCGCAGCAGGCTTGCATCTGCGTTATACCGACCGCCTTGCCGCCAAGCAGGTGGACCCTCGCAGCGAGTCGTTCAAATACAGTATAGAGTTGCGCCCGTCGCTGGTCTGGCGTATAGGGAAAAGCGCTCTCGGCATCTCCGGGACTTATTCTAACATGTTCGAGCGCAGCGTCCCCGTGCTCAGCAACACATCGGAGATGCAGGAGGTCATGCTGGTGCGCGGCTTGGGCAATTACGTCCGCGACATGGTCGGGTCGGGCGGACTATCCACAATCTATTATCATTGCGACAGCTATGGGGGCGCCTTGCAGTATCATTTCCTGGGCAATCAGGAAATGCTTGCCGAGGTATCGTTCCTCCACCACGGCACCTCCACCCGCGAAAGCGCCACCCAGCCTTTCAACATGGGTTCAGTGGCGATGAACGAGATATCCGCATCCGTGCAGTTTGCGGGATATTCGTCCTTGCTCAAGGCGGAATTCCTCTATCGCGATACGGAGGCTACGGAGTATACATCTGTCTGGAACAAGTCGACCGGAGAATGGGAAGTGCGTACCTCGGCTCTGGGCAGCACCTACGGGACTCTCCGCGCATCGCTTTCCGGCGACAGATACTTCGGACATCGGGACGCCATGCCATATATCTGGAAGCTGTCCGGCAAGGCGGGATGGGTGTCGAAGACCGACCGCTACATGTTGCCGGAAGCTTCTTTCGAATACAGCAATCTGGGTTTCTCCGCATCCTTGCAGAGACTGTTCGGCAACGGCAAAGTGCTTTGGGAGGCATCCGTGGAGGCAGGGTATAAACTGAATCTTGCTGGAACATACAATTATACCGGAATGCAGAAAGACGGGATTCCGGTAAAGGAATGGTATCCTCACGACATGGAAATCCTTTCTTCCAATGCGGCGTTCGGGGCCGCCGGTCTGGGGATGGGCGCTCCGCTTTCCGGCCGTATGTCGGGGATGAAACTGACCGCCTCCTGCTCTGCGGGCTGCATCATGGCAGGGCAAAACAAAAACCGGCTGCTTCTCAGCGCCGGCGTCGGATTGATCTTCTAGCGGAACACCGCAAAATCTATCCTTTCATAAGGGCTTTTCTCCCCGGTCTCGTAAAGTACGCCCGTGATTTGTCTGAACATCGCGAGCGGCTGCCGCAGTATCACCAGGTCGGAGTAGGCGGCCGGCCTGTCGCATCCGCAGATGCAGACAAGCACGGCCAGAAGCGTATAGATTTATTTCATTTTATTTCGTCGGGCGGGTATATCCCTCGGCGGCGGCCTTCTTGTTCACACGGTCGATGCGCGACTGGGTGTCGGGGTGCGACGAGAAGAGGTTCGCGATGGAAGTGACCTGCGCGGAGGTGCCGCTCTGGCTCTTGTCCATCAGTTTTTCGAAAGCGAGTGCCATGTAATAGGGGTTCTTCCCTGCGCCCTTCAGGAAGTCGTAGCCGAAGTCGTCGGCCTCGGTCTCCTGCTTGCGGGAGTACTTGGCGTTCACCATCTGCTCAGCGAGCTGGCCGAACACGCTGTCGGTGAGCGATGCGGCCACATTTCCGGTAGAAGCGAGCACGTCCATCGCGGCGGATGAGAAGAGGCTTGCCTTGTATGCGTTGAGGGTATGTTTCATGGCCACGTGGCCTACTTCATGCCCGATTACTCCGAGGGCTTCGTCGTCGGTCATCACGTCCAGCAGGCCGGTGTATACGCGGACATTGCCGTCAGCGCAGGCGAATGCGTTGATTTCGTTGTTCTTGTATACCTTGAAAGTCAGCGGAGTGCCGTCTACCTGGGTAAGCCCCTTGGTGATCTTGTTCAGGCGGGTGACATAGTTGCCGCTGGTGACAATCTGGTTCTGGGCGTCGAGCTGTGCGACGGACTGGGAGACATAGCCTTTGATGTCGTTGTCCGAAATGCTGAGGGCCTGCATTACCTTGGCTCCGCTCTGCATGAGGCGTGCCTGGTTGAGGGATGCGCAGGATGTGAATGCGAGTGCAATCGCGAAAATGAGAGAGAATTTTTTCATATCTTTTTTGATTATTACCAGCGGTTGTAGTGAATGTTTTCGGGTTTCCACTTGTCCTTGGGCTGCTCGTCGCCCGCAGGGTATCCTACAGGTACCAGGCAGTAGGGGGTGACGCCTTCGGGGATGCCGAGGACCTCTATGGCCTTGTCCATGCGGCTTTCATAGGGATAGCAGGCCGTCCATACGGCTCCGAGGCCTATGGATTCGGCGGCGAGGAGAAGGTTTTCCGTGGCCGCCGCGCAGTCAGCTGTCCAGTTGCCGTTGGGCACTTTGTCGCCGTTGCGGTTGATGAAATCGGTTTCTCCGCAGATTACGAAGAGTGCTGCGCACTGGGAATACATCCTCTGCGGGCCGTCCGCCTGGAGGGCTTCCTTGGTCTCCTGGTCGGTGACCACGATGAAGCGCCAGGGCTGGATGTTGATGCCGGAGGGTGCCGCCATCGCCGCCTTGAGCAGGGTTTCTATCTGCGCGTCGGTGAGTTTCTGTTCGGTGTATGAGCGCACGCTTTTGCGGCTCATTATGGTCGCCAGGGTGGAGTTTTCAGTTTGTTCTGGAGAGTTGCTGCAGCTGGCGAAGATTGCCGACAGTGCCAACAGGAGGATTAGTAATGGATGCTTCATATAGTGATATTTGAAGCAAAGATAATGTATATTTTCGAAATACTGATAAGTGCTTTGATGCCGCTTCAGCGTGCACGCTGTCCCTAAATCCCGGACAGCATGCACGGTATCCCGGTCAAAGTGTGCTTGCTGTCCCTGTTTTCCGGACAGCATGCACGGTATGCGGGGGATGAAGAGGTTGGGCGGGATTCCGCGGTGCAGCCGCAGGCTGCTACGGGATTTGCTCGGCGGGGTGCCTCGCACATCCCTGAGGTGGGGGGCTTTCAAAACATCGCAGCTTACGGAACCTGAAGGTTCCTGGCTGTTTTGTTTCCTGCCCCTTATGTGAGCAAGCTCCCAACGGGGCCGGAAACGAAAACAGCCCGGCACTTTGTGCCGAGCTGCGATGTTTTGAGCGGAAAACGGGATTCGGACCCGCGACCTCAACCTTGGCAAGGTTGCGCTCTACCAACTGAGCTATTTCCGCGATTGGGACTGCAAATATAAGCCGAAAAATTGAAAGCGCAAAATTTTTTTAGTACATTTGAATACTAAAACCAAAGTACAATGAAAATAATCATCGGTCTGCTCATTATTGCAATCGGCGCATTCTGCCAATCGTCAAGCTATGTTCCTATCAACAAGATAAAACAGTGGAGCTGGGAAAGCTACTGGATAGTCCAGGGGCTTTTTGCCTGGCTGTTGTTCCCGCTTCTTGGGGCCCTGCTTGCAGTTCCTTCCGGAGAATCTCTCTTTGCAATGTATGCTGCGCATCCTGCCGAATCGCTCAAAACCATATTTTTCGGTATACTCTGGGGTGTAGGCGGTCTCACCTTCGGACTGTCGATGCGTTATCTTGGTGTAGCCCTCGGCCAGTCGATTGCCCTGGGAACCTGCGCCGGCCTCGGCACCATCCTCACTCCTGTCTTCACAGGTAATACCTCGGACCTCACCGCCCCCGTCATTGTCGGCGTGGTTGTTACCCTCATCGGCATTGCCATCATCGGCGCCGCCGGAGCGCGCAAGGCTAAAGAAGCTGGCGAAGGCGCGAAGGATGCCGTCAAGGACTTCAACTTCGGCAAGGGCATTTTCGTGGCCCTACTCGCCGGATTCATGAGCGCCTGCTTTGCAATAGGCCTTGGCTTCGGCGAGAATCTCGCGTGGGAAGCCACCAAACCCATATTCAAGACATTGCCCGCCACCTTGCTAGTAACATTCGGCGGATTCCTCACCAATGCCTGCTACTGCTTCTACCAGAACAGCAGGAACAAGACATGGAGCGACTACTCCAAGGGCTCTCTCTGGGGTAACAATATCATCTTCTGCTGCCTAGCCGGACTTCTATGGTACAGCCAGTTCTTCGGTCTGAGCCTCGGCAAGGGCTTTCTCACCGACGCACCCGTGCTGCTTGCCTTCAGCTGGTGCATACTCCAGGCCC
>CAMNAD010000025.1 GCA_946530505.1 uncultured Bacteroidales bacterium | reverse complement strand
GTCAAGTTCGGGACTCGCGCTGACGGCAGCGTCGACTATGTAAAAGGTGCCAATATCGCCGGTTTCATGAAGGTCGCTACCGCAATGCTTGAGCAGGGCATCATTTAAGCCGCGTTTTAATTTAATTATTTATAAATAATTACTAAATTTGCAGCCGCCTTGATTGGCGGTTGCATTTTTTGTGCGAATTATACAGTTTAACTAAAATATGGCTGACAAGAAATTCAATGTCAAGTATTGTGTGCTACTGCCTATAGTCCTGATAGCCACGATTTTCCTCTGGGCTGTGCCTACATCGTTCTTCGGCATCGACGCCCTTACCGCCACCCAGCAGCGCGTGATCGCATTGTTCGTTTTCGCTGCACTGATGTGGATCTTCGAGATTATTCCCAACTGGACAACCTCCCTCCTGGTGATAGTGCTGTCGCTGCTGACCGTCTCCAACAAAGGTCTCGGCTTCCTCTGCACTCCCGAGGCCGGCAAACTGGTGAATTACAAAGACCTGATGGCTTCCTTCGCGGATCCTGTCGTAATGCTTTTCCTCGGTGGTTTCGTGCTTGCCATCATGGCGGAGAAATACGGGCTGGACGTTACCATGGCCCGTTTCCTCCTGAAGCCTTTCGGAAAGAAGCCCAAGATGGTGCTTCTCGGCTTCCTGCTGGTCATCTCCATCTTCTCGATGTTCATGAGCAACACCGCTACCGCCGCCATGATGCTTGCGTTCCTGGCGCCCGTGCTTGCCGCCCTTCCTGCAGATGACAAGGGACGCATCGGCCTTTCGCTGGCTATTCCTGTTGCAGCAAACCTCGGTGGTATCGGAACCCCTATCGGAACCCCTCCGAACGCTACTGCGGTACGTTTCCTCGAGGATGCCGGCAAGTCTGTCGGTTTTGCAGACTGGACTTTCCGTATGGTGCCTTACGTGCTCATCATGATTCTCTTCGCATGGGTTCTCCTGCAGATCTTCTTCCCCTTCAAGAGCAAGGAGGTCGTGCTGAACATCCCTGAGAACAAGCGGAAGAAAGACTGGAAGACCACCGTCGTCTGGGTCACCTTCATCGGCACCATCCTCCTCTGGATGACCGAGCAGATACACCACATCAACTCCAACGTGGTCGCCCTCATTCCTCTCGGCGTACTTACCGCCACGGGAATTTTCACCAAGGAAGATATCAAGGAAATCAACTGGAGCGTGCTCTGGTTGGTGGCCGGAGGTTTTGCACTCGGTACCGCCCTGCAGGGTACAGGCCTTGCAAAGGTGCTCATCGAGGCTATTCCTTTCGGAAGCATGTCCGTGGTTGTCGTGCTCATCGTGGCCGGCCTAGTCTGCTACTTCCTTTCCAACTTCATCAGCAACTCCGCCACTGCTGCCCTGCTTATCCCTATCCTTATCGTGGTGGCCGAAGGCATGGCGGATCCCGATGCTGCAAACAATGCAAGCTTCATAGCTCTCGGCGGCACTCAGGCAATGATTTCCTTCATCGCCGTATGCGCCTCCATCGCAATGCTCTTCCCGATTTCCACCCCTCCGAATGCCATCGCATCTTCTACCGGACTGGTGGAGACCAAGGACATGGCCAAGGTGGGCATCATAGTGGGCGTGGTTGGATTCATCCTCGGATTCTTCTGGCTCACCAAACTTTTCCCTTTCGCTTAACAAATTGATTATGAAAAAGATATTTACCGCAATAGTATTTGCAGCTCTCGGCTTTTCGGCATTCGCCCAGGAAAGCAAGCCCAGCATCGAGGTGCACGGCTTCATCCGTAACTTCTATGCCTTCGATACCCGCAAGATGATAGGTCTTACCGAAGACTTCTTTACCTATGTTCCTTATGATAAGGAAATTGCAGCCAACGGAGACGATGTGAACGCATATCCCAACACCCGTTTCGCAGCCCTTACCTCCCGCCTTTGGGTTGAGGTAAAAGGCTACGAAATAAATGGTTGGAAGGTGGGTGCCCGCGTAGAGGGTGACTTCTACAATGGCCTCGGAACCGACAAGGTTACAGGTACTGCAAATCTGCGTCTGCGTCAGGCTTTCGTGACTCTGGCATCCAAGGACTGGAGCTTCAAGGCCGGCCAGAGCTGGCACCCCATGGCTGCCGACATGCCCGATGTGTTCTCCCTGAATACAGGCGCTCCCTTCGGCCCTTTCAGCCGTACCCCTCTTACCCAGGTGGACTACAACTTCGGCGGAGGCCTTTCCCTTACCGCTGCTGCTATCTGGCAGATGCAGTACACTTCCACCGGTCCCGAAGGGAAGAGTGCGAATTACATCAAATACGGCAATACTCCCGAGTTCTATGCCGGCTTGAACTATAAGGCTGACGGCCTTCTGCTTCGTGCCGGTGTCAATGTGCTCAGCATCAAGCCTGTTTACAAGGACGCTTTCGGATTCCGTACCGACCGCATCACCACTGTCACTCCTTTCCTTTATGCGCAGTATGCGAAGGACCTCTTCAGCGTGAAGTTCAAAACCGTATTTGCCGAGGCAGGCGACCATGTCAACCTGAACGGCGGCTACGGTATCAGCGAGGTCCTTGCCGACGGCAACTGCAAATATACTCCCACCCGCAACTCATCCAGCTGGTTGAGTTTGGTTTACGGAAAGAAGGTGCAGGGTGTTTTCTTCGCCGGATATGTAAAGAATTTCGGCACCAAGGAGGCTCTTGACGGTATTGCAGGTACTCCTACCGGTTTCTGGTTCAGCGGCAACAGTTTCAGCAACTTCAACCAGATGTTCCGCCTGACTCCTACCGTTATCTATAATCTCGGCAAGGTGGCTTTCGGTCTTGAGTATGAGCTTACTTCAGTCCAGTACGGCGACAAAGCCCTGGGAATGAATCTGGAGAAAGGCCTTTACGATCAGGGCTTGCACTGGGTGACCAACCACCGTGTGCAGGGACTTGTAAAATATACCTTCTGATTTTAACCAATCAATGAATCGAGGCCTTCGGCGATACGCCGGAGGCCTTCTTTCATCGTGGCCTCGGGGCAGGCGAGATTGATGCGGCAGCCGGACGGCCCGCCGTAGATGGCTCCGTCGTTTATGCGTACCCTGTTGTTCTTCAGCAGGTGCTCTGCAACCGCCTTGCCTTCCTGTCCGGCAAAACCTTCGCCTTCGGAAATGGCAAAGGGCATTGCCATTTCTTCCGCAACGCCCTCGCAGGCTTTCGCCGGCGTGAATGCCTCTGCAAAATCCAGCCACAACAGATAGGTGGCCTCGAGTTCAGGTACGCGGACGGAGGGGAAGCGCTTCGCGAAAAGATCACGCAGCATCACGAAATTACTGTGCACCAGCGCATTCATCTTTTCAAGCCAGGCCGCTCCCTCGTCGGTATATGCCGCTTGGAGGGCAACGATGCCGAACTGGTTCACGTCGCAGTGCTCCCAGATATTGATTACCCTGTCCATGCGCCTGCGGAAATCTTCGTTGGCGCTGATGATATTGGCTATCTGCACTCCGGCGATGTTGAATCCCTTGGTAGGGGAGACGAAGGATATGCTGTCCTGCGCGAAGTCTTCGGAAATGGATGCGAATGGCACGTAGGACTTTCCTGGAGCTGTTATTTCGCAGTGAATCTCGTCGCTGATGACCTTTACGCCGTGCCTGAGGCAGATTTCTCCAAGCCGGACCAATTCCTCGCGGCTCCACAGTCGTCCGCACGGATTGTGAGGATTGCATAGCAGGAAAGCTTTGGCGGAGGGATCCGCGCAGCGGCGCTCTATGTCTTCGAAATCCATCTCGTAGCGCTTGAGGCCTGGATTCCATACCAACTGGCTTTCGCTGGTTTCGCAGCCCTGGTTGGTGATGTTATGGAAGAAGCAGTTGTACGCAGGCACGTTCAGCACCACCTTGTCACCCGGGTCTGTGAGAGCCTTGACGGCTATGGAAGTGGCGGGTACGATCCCTTGCACGGGGATGATCTGTTCTCTGGAAATACTCCAGCCATGCCTGCCTGAGAACCAGTTCATTACCGATTCATAATAGGATGAGGGCACCTCGGTATAGCCGAATATACCCTTGTCCAGCCTTTCGCGCAGGGCTTTCAGGATGCAGGGCGCAGCGGGGAAATCCATCTCCGCAACCCACATAGGGATAACGTCGGGATCGCAGGTATCCCATTTAACATCGTTGGTGCCCTTGGCAAGGCCTTCGGAAACAAAGTCGAAATCGTACATTATTCAGCAAAATCTTTTTTCATCCATCGTTTTCCCCTGATGCGCAGGAAGAAGATGAGGCCGCGCACGTTGAGTTCTATGCACATTGCAATCCAATAGCCTGCAAGGCCGAGCTTCGGGGTGAGAATAAAGGCGAGTCCTATGCGCACCACCCACATGCTCGCAAAGTTAAGTATCATCGGCACCATTGTGTCTCCTGCACCTACGCAGGAACCGTATCCTATGATGGAAACCGCATACAAGGTCTCGGCGAATGCCTCTATGCGCAGCACTTTGACTCCCAGCGCTATGACCTCGGGGTCGTTTGTGAGAACTCCCATCATCTGCGGGGCAAAGATGTACATCAGCACTCCTGCTGCAGTCATCATTGCGGCTGCAAGTCCGGTCGTAATGTATGCGAACTGGCGTGCGAGGTCCTTGCGTTTCGCGCCAATGCTCTGTCCCACGAGGGAGGTTGCGGCATCGCTTAGGCCGTATCCGGGCATGTAGCAGAAACTCTCTGCGGTGATGGCGAAGGAATTGGCTGCGATTGCGATGGTGCCGAGGGGAGCGACGATAACGGTGCTCATGACGTAGGCTCCGCGGGAGATAATGTTTTGCAGCCACATCGGGCCGCTTATGCCGAAGGCCGCCTTGAGAGATTCCTTGTCCGGAATCCAGGAACTGCTGTCCTGGAGAATGTTAAGCTCGGGGCAGACGATGAAAAGATACCAGAGCGCGAATGCGTGGGTAATCATCGTGGCGAGCCCCGTGCCGAGGGCGGCTCCCTTTACGCCCATCCCCAGTACATATATGAAGAGATAGTTGAGGGCGATGTCCAGGATGCAGGCAGCTACCTCCACGAAGCTTGGAATCTTCATATTGCCGCTGGCCTGCAGCATTGAACAGGATGTCACCGCTATCTGCATTACGGGAAGGAAGGCGCAGAAAATTGCGAAATACGCGCTCGCGTCCGCGCAGATGGCTGCATCTCCGCCCAGCCAATGGGGAAGGAATGGGCTGATGAGCAGCCCGAGAAATGCAAGGACTAAACTGAATACCAGCACGCTGACGAAGCCTTTGCGCATCACTTCGCGCGCTTTTGCATAGTTGCGGGAACCAATCAGCTGTGAAACCTGCACGGAGAAGCCCGATGAGTTTGCAAAGCAGAATCCGCCGAAAATCCAGGTGCTTGTGGCAACCAGGCCGATAGATGCCGCCTGTTCGGAACCTAAGCGCCCTACCATTCCGGCATCGATATATTCCATTACTATGGTGCCGAGCTGGGCAAGCATCGCGGGAAGTCCCAGCAGCCAGGCAAGCTTGAGCTGTTCGCGGCGCAGCATAGGCTGGCCACCGCGCAACTTCTCCAGCAAAATGTCTTTGTGCGATGCGGACATAGCCGGCAAATATAAGAATTATCCCCGATATTCACTCGGTGTAAGGCCGGTATGGGACTTGAAAAACTTGTAGAAAACAGATGAATTCGGGAAATGCAGCTTGTAAACTATTTCCTTGATTGGCATATCGGAATACTTCAACATGTTCTTTGCCTCCAGAATCACAAATGAATCTATCCATTCCGGGCCGGACTTGCCGCTCGCGTTCTTGATTATCTTGGACAGATACTTGGGAGTGAGGCAGAGTCTGTCGGCATAGAATGCCATCCCACGTTCCCTGTCGTGATACTCCGCGACCAGTTTGAGGAATTGCTCAAGTACGAGTTTCGCGCGTATTGTCTGCTCTCCGTTAGGCTGCGGATGCTCGGCTGCAAGGAGTTTCTCCTGCCAGATGGAGCCTGCATAGTACAGGCAGGACGATACGATTCCGTGCAGAATCTGCTTTATTCCTTTCTGCCTGCTTTTCACCAGGATGTCCACCAGCTCGAAATACTTCAAGAAAATCGCACGTTCGTCCTTGCTCATTTCGAAGCAGGGATTGTCCAGTACGGAAATGCTCTCGTTGAACATACGTACATAATCCATGCGCGAACTTGAAAGGAAGTCGCTGGAAACGGCTACCATTACAAAATGCAGGCGCTCCAGCTGGTCGTCGTCGATGCTGTATATGCGGCTGATGTTCCCGGGAAGGTTGATGATGACCGAATTCTTGCGTATGTCGTAGGTTTTGAGATTGATCTCGGCCTTGAGCTCTCCTTCCAGGCAGAATATGGCCAGATATCCGTTGAGCCGGCACGGATAGTTCAGTATGTCCAGTATCTCGGGGTGGCGGATTTCCGCTATGAAGAAATCATCAGACAAAGTGTCAGTTATGGTACCGGGGAAGTATTTTGGCAGATCGTGAAGATCGATTTCGTGAAGATTGCTGTCCATATTTCGGATTCTTTTCTTTTGCAAATCTACTATAAAATTGTAAATAAGTTCACAAATTCTACCTTTTAGAAACAATGTACTCCCTTTTTATTCCTTTTTAGGGAAATAAAGGCTCTGATTTTGCATGGTTAAAAGCCGCAAATGAATAATGAAATGAAAAGAATGATGTGTGTTGCCGGCATGGTGCTGGCACTTGCAGTGCTTCCTGCACGGGCGCAGGATGCGAACGGACGGGTCCTCAGCCTGGATGACTGCCGCCAGATGGCAATCAGCAGCAACAAGAATCTCGACCAGCAGCGGGCCAAACTCGAAATGGCTGGCTACGACCGCAAGATTGCGGCTGCAAACTATTTTCCGAAAATCAGTGCTGTGGGCACCTATCAGCATACCTGGGGCGATTTTTCCCTTGTCGATGAAAGCAAGATTCCTCAGTTCGGTCCAGGTATGGCCAATCTGCAGAATGCTTACAACGAGAGGATAGACGCCCTTACGCAGTTGGTGAATTCCAATTCTCTGATTGCAGCTGCTATTGCCGCCGATCCAAAGGTCGCCGGTCTGGTGAATACCCTGACTTCGGTCGAGGCGAATTCTGCGATAGCCGGGATAGGCCTGAGCATCGACCAGGCCATTGACGAGACCGTGCATCCGGATATCTCCGACATCTATCTTGGAACAATCAGTATCCAGCAGCCTCTTTTCGTCGGCGGAAAAATCATTGCGGCAAACAGAATGGCAAAGTATGCAGAGGAACTTGCCCGCTATGAATATGACGGCAATTATGACGCTATTCTTATTGATGTCGACCAGGCATACTGGCAGGTTGTTTCCGTTGCGAACAAGAAGAAGCTTGCGGAGAGCTATTCGCAGCTGCTGCATAAGATGCAGGGCAATGTCGAACTCTCTGTGAAGGAAGGGGTAGCAACCGAGGCTGATGCCCTTACGGTCAAGGTCAAGTGCAATGAAGCAGATATGACGCTTACCAAGGCGACCAACGGCCTGGTGCTTGCCAAGATGCTTCTTTGCAAGCAGATAGGCCTTCCTCTCGATACCGGTATCAAGCTCCTGGACGAGGAACTGGAAGTTGTCCCGGTTCCGGAAGACGAACCCGAGAAAAGTGTGGAAGAAATCTGGGCCGCCAGGTCTGAAACAAAGCGTCTGGACCTTGCCCGCAAGATTTACCACGAAAAGACCAACATCGCACGTGCAGACATGCTCCCTACAGTGGCGCTGACGGGCAACTATCTGATAATGAATCCGAATATGAATCACGGATTCCAGAATGAATTCGGCCGGCACTGGGCTGCCGGAGTGATGGTGAGCATCCCTTTGTTCCACGGAACCGAGGCCTTGCAGAAAACCCGCAAGGCAAAGGCGGAAGAGAGGATATATCAGAATAAATACGATGATGCCTGCGAACTGATCGAGATGCAGGTTACGCAGCTTCGCCAGCAGCGCAAGGAGGCCATTGACCGTCTCGAAATGGCGAACAGCAATCTTGAGAGCGCAGACGAAAACCTCCGCATTGCCACATTGGGCCAGGAAGCCGGTGTGGTGGATGTGAACACCGCACTTGGAGCTCAGACAGCCTGGCTCAAGGCTCATAGCGAATGCATCGACGCCGGCATAGAGCTTCAGCTCAACAATTCCAGACTGAAGGCGGCTCTGGGCAATTATACATCGGATATTGAATTGGCAGATAATAAAGAATAAACAGATATGGAAAAGAAGAAAAACTACAACCTCATCATAGGTATTGCATCTTTGGTTGCTATAGTGCTGATTATCGCCCTCGTAGGCTATCTCGTGAGCAAACCCCGTCCCCACGTGATCCAGGGAGAAACGGAAGCCGTCGAATACCGGGTTTCGTGTATGGTGCCGGGCCATGTTACCGAACTCTATTACAGAGAGGGTCAGGAAGTACATAAAGGAGATACCGTGGCATTTATCGACTCTCCTCAGGTAAGGGCGAAACTCGCCCAGGCTCAGGCTGCCCGTTCCGCAGCGAAAGCCCAGAGCACAAAGGCCCAGAACGGTGCACAGAAAGAGCAGATCGCCGGAGCTTACGAACTCTGGCAGCAGGCCCTGGTGCAGGAAGACATTATGAAGAAGAGTTTCGAGCGCGTGAAGAATCTCTATGAGCAGAAGGTCGTGGCCGCCCAGAAGTACGACGAGACCAAGGCCAAGTACGATGCGGCTGTCGCCCAGGCAAAGGCGGCGAAGAGTCAGTACGATATGGCTGTCAAGGGTGCGCGTGCAGAGGACAAGGCTGCCGCCGAAGCCCTTGTGCATCAGGCGGAAGGCGCAATCCAGGAGGTTGATTCCTATTTGAAGGAACTCTATCTCATATCTCCTGCCGATGGCGTTGTGTCGAATGTTTACCCCAAACAGGGAGAACTGGTGGGACAGGGCAGCCCGGTGATGACCGTGACAGACCTTTCCGATATCTGGTTTACTTTCAATATCCGTGAGGACCAACTCCACGGAATGAACGTGGGTGACGAGCTTACGGTCAGTATCCCCGCCCTTGACGGCGCCGAGGTCAAGGCCGTTGTCAACTATATGGCGGTCCGGGAAAGCTATGCTACCTGGAAGGCTACAAAAGAAACTGATTTGTACGACGCAAAGACATTCGAGGTGCGTGCCGTACCTGCAGAGGCTCTCAAGGGTCTCCGCCCCGGTATGACCGCAATAGTTGAGAAGTAAAATGACTTTCTGGCAGAAAATATTCAGTGTCGTACGGCGCGAACTGCGCATATGGGTGCGCAGGCCCATCTATCTGCTGGGAACCGTGGCGGTGATGGCGTTCTGCACCATCTTCTATCTGAGTTTCCTCAAAGACGGAGTGCCGTCCGACGTGCCCATCGCCGTAGTTGACCTGGACCGCAGCTCGACGTCGCGCAACTTTTGTCAGCAACTCGATGCCACTCAGTTGGGGAAAGTCATCTACTACGACGACTTCTCCTCCGCCCGTGCCGACCTGCAAGGCGGAAGGGTGACTTCCGTATGCTTGATTCCGGAAGGCTTCAACCGTGACATACAGGCTCAGAGGCAGCCTCATCTCAGCTTCTATATCAACGGTTTGTATTTCCTCGGAGGCTCTCTGGCGTGGAAGGACATCCTTACCATGGTCAACCTGACCTCGGGTGCAGTACAGCGCCAGGTACTCCGTATGAAAGGCGTGGACGAGAACGAGATCATGGGCCTTCTCCGCCCGGTGGACGTTGACGTGCACCAGATAGGGAACCCTACTATGAATTATGGGGCATATCTTGCGAACATGATGATTCCAGCGATGCTGCAGATGGTAATCATCATTGTGCTTATCTATTCGCTAGGCACAGAGCTCAAGTACGGCACCAGCAGGCATCTCCTGCAATTGACGGGAGACGACATCTATGCTGCCGTGTCCGGAAAGGTGGCATTGTATACTCTGCTCTTTACCGCGATTGGATGGACTATAGAGATAATACTCTACAAATGGATGGATTTCCCGCTTGCGGGCAGGCTTGGGGAGATGCTTCTCGCGTGCTTCCTGCTCGTTTTGGCCAGCGAGGCTGTCGCCATTCTCATAATCGGATGCGTGCCTGTATGCCGTTTCGCGCTCAGCATCGGCGCTCTGTACAGCGTGCTCGGCCTCTCGCTGACCGGGTTCACCCTGCCTGTGGAGGCGATGCCGCTTGGGCTGAGGGGACTTACAATGATGTATCCGTTGCGCTATTACTACCAGATCTATGTGCATGTGGGCATCTTCGACAATCCTTTCGGGGACTGGTATGTGTATGTGCTTGCCATGCTTGCATTCTGCTTCCTGCCTTTCCTGGTGCTCAAGCGCCTGCACAGTGCGTATGACAAACTAGATTATGCGAGGAACTAGCAATGAGAAATTCTTATCTTAAAAGATGGCTGCGCGATGCGCTTGGGATCTTCAATCTTGAGTTGAAGAATATCCTGAACGACGGAGGTGTTATGATCATCTTCATCGCTGCCGGCTTCTTCTACCCTATATTATATAATTTCGTATACAAGAACGGCATCCTGGAAGATACGCCGATCGCGGTAGTGGACAACGCCGACTGCAGCGACAGCCGCCGTATGATACGCGAGATGGATGCCACACGCGAAATAGAGATCGCCTACGAATGTGTGTCGATGGAAGAGGCGAAGGAACTTTTCCGCCAGCGCAAGGTAAACGGCATCATCTATTTCCCGGCCGATTTTGGCGAGTGTCTCGCCTACAAGCAGACGGCCAAGTTCAGCATTTATGCGGATATGAGCAGTTTTCTGTATTACAAGAACCTGCTCATGGGCTCCAACTTCGTGATGCTGCACGAGGTGAACAACATAAAGATAGAAAGGTACTCCTTCGAAGGGCTTACCGATGCGCAGGCCGACCAGGCGGTGAACACTGTACTGTATGAAGACATCAATCCCTACAACCGGGCCTTCTCCTACAGCATCTTCCTGATTTCCGCCATCCTGATGTTGATTATCCAGCAGGTGATGTTTTATGGGATGAGCATGAGCGTAGGGACCATGAGGGAAGAGAACCGCAGTTTCGCTTCCCTTCCGGATTCGCTGAAGGGCAGGGGAGTGGGCCGCGTCGTGCTCGGTCGCGGAGCAGTATACTGGCTGATATTCATGATAATAGGCATTTATGTCACGATAGTCGTGCCTGCGATGTTCCATTTCCCGCAAAGGGGCAGTTTCTGGGATATAATGGTGCTGCTTTGCTTGTTCGTGACAGTGAGCGTGTTCTTCTGTATGGCATGGAGCACCCTCGTGACGCGCCGGGAATCTGCATTCATCCTCTTCCTGTTCATGTCGCCTGTATGCGTGTTCCTGACCGGGTTCAGCTGGCCGACATCTGCCTTCCCGGTATTCTGGAAATACTTCTCGTATCTGTTCCCTTCTACCTTCGGATGCCAGGCCTTCATCAACCTGAACACCGCAGGAGCCAATCTCGAAATAATTGCGCCCTTGCTGCGTGCGCTCTGCATCCAGGGAGTCATATATTTCGTGCTTGCGTGCATCGCCGTCTATATCGAGAACTTCGTGCTCAAGCGCAAAGACGAGATTGACTCGGCCATCCGCTCTGTGGAAGACCGCATCATAGAACGCGGCGAAAGAATAGGGGACCGCATCGAAAAGCAACTGCAACGCTGACATTCTGTCAGACTTTCGTACTTGGCAGAACTTTTGTGTATCTTTGCAGCGGAGTTTCCCGGGAGCGGGGGGCTCCGCTAAATGTAAAGTTATGTCAGAGAAAACGAATAAGGAAGGGCGAAAGCCCGCAGAAGAGGCTGCAAAGCAGCCGGAGAAGAAGAAAAAAGGCGAAGATCTCCAGAAAAAGATTGAGGATCTGGAGGGCAGACTGAAGAAGGAGCACGACGATTATCTGCGCCTTATGGCAGAGTTTGAGACTTTCCGCCGCCGCAACGCAGAGGAGCGTCTGGCGCTTGTGGGTTCGGCTTCTGCCGATACAATCAAAGGCATGCTTCCTGTTCTGGACGACTGCGAAAGGGCCCTTGATCTTCTTTCGAAATCTTCCGACGAGGCTGCCAAGGAAGGCACCGCGCTCATATATAACAAATTGATGGACTACCTCAAGACGAAGGGCCTTGCCGTAATTGAAGCAAAAGGTACGAAGTTCGACGTCGATTTCCACGAGGCTGTCACCCAGTTCCCGGCTCCGACCCCGGAACTGAAAGGAATGGTGATCGATGTCGTTCAGACTGGATATACCCTTAACGGAAAGGTTCTGCGTTATGCCAAGGTGGTCGTAGGAGCATAAGCTATGGCAGAAAAGAGAGATTACTATGAAGTGCTTGGCATCCAGAAGGGTGCAAGCGAAGACGATATCAAGCAGGCTTACCGCAAGGCTGCGCTCAAATGGCATCCGGACCGCTGGGTGAGCGGGACCGATGCCGAAAAGAAGACGGCGGAAGAAAAGTTCAAAGAGTCGTCCGAGGCCTACTCCGTGCTCTCCGACCCCCAGAAACGCGCCAAGTACGACCAGTTCGGTTTTGCCGGAGTGGACGGTGCGGAGGGGCCCGATTTCAGCCAAGGCTTCGGCAACCTGAACGATATCCTGGAAAACCTCTTCGGCGGGCGTTTCAGCTTCGGCGGCGGCGGATTCGATTTCGGCAATTTCGGTTTCGGAGGAGGGAGCCAGCGCCAGGGTGCACGCACCATGCGCGGCCGCGACATCCGTACACGCGTCAAACTTACTCTGGAAGAGATCCAGAACGGATGCGACAAGGAAGTTACCATTGAACGCAACCGTCCCTGCCCGGACTGCAGCGGGCGCGGTACCAGGAATGAATCCGACATCAAGACCTGCCCGTCATGCAAGGGCAGCGGCCAGGTCGGCCAGACTGTAAATTCTTTCTTCGGCCGCACCGTCACCTATTCCACCTGCCCCCAGTGCAACGGCGAAGGAAGGATCGTCTCCAATCCATGCCGGCGCTGTGGCGGTTCGGGGCTGGAGCGCAAGAAGGAAACGATTCGTGTTCACATCCCGGCAGGCGTAGAGAATGGCATGCAGATCACAGTGCGCGGAGAAGGCCATGCGGCGCCCCGCGGCGGGATGAACGGCGACCTGCTTATCGTGGTCGAGGAGCAGCCTCATTCCCAGTTCAAGAGGGAAGGGGAGAATCTCTTCTACACCCGCGTGATTTCCGTGACCGATGCCATCCTTGGCTGCGAACTTACCATCCCTTGCCTGGACGGCCCGTACAAGCTCAAGCTCGATCCCGGCACCCAGTCCGGTACAGTGCAGCGCCTTCGTGGCAAAGGTATGCCTGCCGTTAACGGCTATGGAAAGGGCGACCTGTATGTGAAGATTCTGGTTTGGATACCGCGCAAACTCCGCGGCGCCGACAAGGAAGCGGTAGAGAAACTCGCAGCATCGTCGGCCGTGAAGCCGGATCCTTCCCGCGACGACAAGAATCTCTTCGAGAAAGAGAGTCAGTATTTTTAAAATTTACTGAAAATAATTTTGCGCAGTCCGAAAAAATACCTATCTTTGCGGTCCACAAAAAAGCAGCCTCTCGTTGAACGGTTCAGTGACGCTGCGCCAAATTGAAATAAGAGTTATGGATTTACTTAACGTAGTAGACAAAGCATTCGCGAACGAGAATGTAGCGAACTTCCCTGAGTTCAAGGCAGGTGATACCATCACCGTTACCTACAAGATCAAGGAAGGTGACAAGTTCCGCAAGCAGGATTTCCGCGGCGTGGTCATCCAGATCAGCGGCGCCACTCCTTACACCAGGACCTTCACAGTCCGCAAGGTGTCCAGCGGAATCGGTGTTGAGAGGATTTTCCCCTTCCAGTCACCCTTCATCGACAGCATCACTGTCAACAAGTACGGCAAGGTACGCAGGGCTCGCATCTTCTACCTCCGCGATCTCACCGGCAAGAAGGCCCGCATCAAGGAGCGCAACTACTCCAAGAAGGCCGAAGCCATCGAGGAATAAGAGAGATATTCCGGCTCCCTAGCTCAATTGAATAGAGCATTTGACTACGGATCAAAAGGTTACAGGTTTGAGTCCTGTGGGAGTCACTTCTGAAAAGAGCTAAAATTCTGAAAATCAGAGTTTTGGCTCTTTTCTTTGCATATGCTCAACGATGGAATACTCATAGAGACCATGCACCTGCGGTTTAGACCGTGAGCCGATCCGGATGCTTTGGGTACTGCGTATTCGGAGAGAGCAATATCAGCATGGCTGAAAATTTGTTCCGAAAAATGGCCGAAAACGGGAACAAATCCTTCAAAATGACAAGTTTGTTCCGAAAAAACGGCATTTTTCGGAACAAATACCAATTTTTTTATCGATATACCCCGCCGCAAAGGCAGCCATTGGACGCAGCTCAACCGCGAGCGCTGCGCAAAACTGGAGCATCTTGGCCTGATGACCGAGGCAGGGAGGGAAGTGCAGACTTAGCCAAACCTAATCGTTGTAAATGATCTTCTCGATCTTGTAGCGGGTAGAGAGCGTGCCGCTGTCGTAATGCCCGTTCACAC
>CAMNAD010000024.1 GCA_946530505.1 uncultured Bacteroidales bacterium | reverse complement strand
GCCACATCAAGGGTGGTGACCATCCTTATGCGGGTATCCTTGAAATCCGGCAGACCCTTGAAGTAGCAGGAGAGATGCCGGCGCATCTCATAGATTCCTCTTGGTTCGCCTTTGTACTCCAGCGACAGCGCAAGCTGGCGTTTGGCGAGATCCACCTTCTCCTGAACGGAGAGGGGCGGCAACTCTTCACCGGTGTCGAGGAAATGCCTGATTTCACGGAAAAGCCATGGATGCCCGAAAGTGGCACGGCCGATCATGATTCCGTCCACTCCGTACCGGTCGAAAGCGTCACGGGCTTGTTGCGGGGTGGAGATATCGCCGTTTCCGATGATGGGGATATGCATGCGGGGATTGTTCTTCACCTCGCCTATGAGGGTCCAGTCAGCCGAGCCCCGGTACATCTGGCAGCGGGTGCGGCCGTGGATGGTAAGCGCCTGGATACCAACGTCCTGCAGGCGTTCGGCAAGTTCTACTATTATCTTCGAGGAATCGTCCCAGCCGAGGCGGGTCTTCACGGTGACAGGTTTGCCTACGGCCTCCACGACGGCCTTGGTGATGGCTACCATCTTGTCGGGATAGCGCATCATCCCGGAACCGGCACCGCGCCCCGCGATCTTGGTGACGGGGCAACCGAAATTGATGTCTATCACATCCGCCCCGTGCCCGCCGACGAGTTCGACGGCGTTGTCGGCCATCCTGGCGGCCTCAACCATCGATTCAGGGATGTGGCCGTAAATCTGGATTCCCACAGGAGACTCTTCTTCAAGGGTTTTCATCTTGGCGAGAGCCTTGGAGGCATCACGGATGAGACCGTCGGAAGGGATGAATTCGGTGTAGACCATATCTGCCCCCTGCTCACGGCACAGGATGCGGAAACTGAGGTCCGTCACATCCTCCATCGGAGCCAGCAGCAGCGGCTTTTCTCCCAAATCCAGATTCCCTATTTTCATTGGGTGCAAATTTAATTCTTTTTCCTAAATTTGACCATTCTTCACAACAGCACTTTTTATGGAACTTTCTTTGAATAGCGGATACTCCATTCCCTGCCCCGGATTCGGAACGTTCAAGACTCCCGACGGGGAGGTCTGCATCAACGCTGTGCGCGAAGCCGTCGCTGCCGGCTATACCCACATCGACACCGCCGCCGTCTACGGCAACGAACGCTCGGTAGGCGAAGGCGTGCGGCAGAGCGGCAAAGCCCGCGGCGAACTCTTCATCACCAGCAAGCTTTGGAATACGGAACGAGGATACGACAGCACGTTGCGGGCCTGCGAAAAAAGTCTGGCCGACCTCGGCATGGATTATCTCGACCTGTACCTGATTCATTGGCCGGCGAATGAAATGCAGTTCGGGAGCAAGGCTACTGCAATCAACCTCGACACCTGGAAAGCATTCGAAAGGCTGGTAGACGAAGGCATGGTACGCTCCATCGGCCTCAGCAATTTTTATGTCGCCCATCTCGAGCCGGTCCTTGCTTCTGCCAACATCGCCCCGGCAGTGGATCAGATAGAATACCACCCCGGGCTTTTGCAGGAAGAGGCCATTGCGCTCTGCAGGGAGAAAGGGATCGTGGTAGAAGCCTGGAGTCCTCTGGGACGCGGACGCCTGCTGGAAGAGCCTGTTCTGACCGGCATAGCCTCCGCGCACGGGAAGACCACCGCACAGGTGCTTCTGCGCTGGTGCGTACAGAACGACGTGCTCCCCTTGGTGAAGTCGGTGCATGCCGACCGCATCCGCCAGAACCTGGATTTCTTCGATTTTACTCTCTCCGGTGAGGAGATGGCCGCCATTTCTTCCCTGCCGGAAGCCCGCTACGGTTCTCATCCCGACACCGCAACTTTCTGATATGAGAAACTATCTGACCGCCATAACGCTTGTCGTTTCTGTTTTCTGCGCAGATGCAAGGCAGCCCGATTATGGTGCACTCCCTCTGGTCAAGGCTCCCGTCGTTTCCGACGCCATCAACGAAGGGGCCACCATACGCTTCGAGCACCCTCTCCCGGCAATGAATGTGGACGGGCGTGAAAACGGCACCTACAACAATATAGAGCTTGGTATTCCCGGGGTGCTCACGACACTGGATACGAATCTCGGGATGATGCTCAAGCAACTGCGCGACAATGTGCTGGAAGGCAGGCATGTGGTTTTTGTCGATGGCAGATTCATTCCCGTTTACAAGAACTGGATACGCGACCATGTCCACACGATGAAGGCCTTCAGGCACTGGGAGAGGGATCTCAGGACATATCTGGACTTCACCATCGAGCATCAGCGTCCGGACGGCAGCTTCCTGGAGCTGATCAAGCAGATGGACGACAAGCACTGGTCGTTCGTTGCGGAAGATGATATCGTTTTCTTCCCTGAAGACAATCTGTATATGGCACGCCTGGACATCGAGTCGGATGTAGAGTATCTCGTAGTCGAAGGAGCGACGGAGTACTTCAAGGCCACTGCAGACCGCAGATGGCTGCGGAAGAACCTGCGCAAATTGGAAAAGGCGATCGAGTATTCCACTACTTCTCCAAAGCGTTGGGATCCGGAGCATGGCCTGGTCAAACGTGCCTACACCATCGACACCTGGGATTTCTCGTATGAAAAAAGCGGACACTACGACCGCCGTATCACCGAAAAGACCCCCATGGCGATCATGCACGGCGACAATTCCGGAGTATACCAGGCCATGAAGCAGCTGGCATGGATGAACAGGAAACTGCATCGCAAGGCAAAAGCCCGCCGTTGGGAGCAGAAGGCTGAAACTTTGCGCGAGAATGCAATAAAATACCTATGGAACGGGAAGTACTTCAAACATCAGCTGCCGCTCGGATGCCCTCCGGCCGACGACAAGGAGGATATCCGCCTTTCACTTTCCAATACCTATGACATCAACCGCCACTTTACCACAACCGGGCAGTCACGATCGATTGTAGAAGAATACATGTTCCGCCGCGACACCACTTCCGCCTTTGCGGAGTGGTTTACGATAGACCCCCGTTACTGGCCCAAATTCGGAGACTCGTATGCTCATCCTGCCTATATCAACGGCCTTATCACATCCTTCACCGCCGGCGAACTTGCCAAGGCAGCCTTCAGTTGCGGGTACGAAGCGTACGGATGGGACATCCTCTGCAGATTCTACGAAAACATGGTGAAAGACGGAGGCAACGTGTACTTCCTTTACGACCGCTATACCCGTGCGCCCCAAAATGCGAAACTGGGGCCGGCGGCATGGGGTGCAGCCGCACTGATTTCTGCAATTGATGAAGGTCTGGCCGGCATCGAAGACATTGACTGCCGTTACAGAAGCCTTGGTTTCTCTCCAAGATGGCCAGTAACCCCTTACAAGGAACTCCGCTATTGTACAGGATATGAGCTCTCTGCAGACATAGTGGACGTGAGATACATCCTCACCGGTGCCGGAATGCGCTACTGCATTGATTCTCCTGCTAAAGACATTCAAGCCCACATTCTCCTGCCAGAAGGGGCACAGGTTTCGAAAGTACTGCTGAACCACAGGGTCATTCCGTTCGAACTGACGGAAACCGGAGGCAGCCGTTACGTCGACTTTTCTGCCGGGCACCTCAGAGGAAGGACCGATATCGAAATCCTTTTCTAGATAGCAGCAGTCTTCTTCTGCAGCCACTCCCCGTCGAAGTCGTCGAGGAAGGGGCGGAGAGCGGCGTAGACACGGGCGTGGTAGTTGTTCAGCCAGTCGCGCTCGGCCGGAGTGAGCAGGTCCGCGAGCAGGGGCTCGGTGTCGAAGGGGCAGAGAGTGAGCGGCTCGAAACGCAGCCATCTGCCGAAGTCGTTCTCTCCGGCATCCGTGCAGAGGATAAGATTCTCGTGACGGACACCGTGCATGCCTTCGCGGTAGATGCCTGGCTCGTCGGAAGTGACCATTCCAGCTTCAAAACCGGTGGAATTCAGGTTCTGGCGTATGTCCTGCGGACCTTCATGCACCCCGAGGAACCAGCCTACACCGTGCCCCGTGCCATGCCCGAAATTGCGCTGATGCGCCCACAGCGGTTCGCGGGAGAGCACATCCAGACGGCATCCGGGCGTACCTTCAGGAAAGACCGCCGATGCCAGGGCAATGTGCCCGCAAAGGACCAGGGTATAATCTTCCATCTCCAACTGCGAGCAAGGCCCGAGGGCCCAGGTGCGGGTGATGTCGGTGGTACCGTTCAGATACTGTCCGCCTGAATCGCATAGGTATAGCCCGTGTGGCTCAAGCAGGGGCGCCCCTGCATGCGGTGTTATATAATGAGGAAGGGCTGCGGAAGGCCCGTAGGCCGAGATGGTTTCAAAGCTGTCGCCTTGGTACCCGGGTATTTCTGCGCGCAGCTGACCAAGCTTGACGGCCGCATCCCATTCGCTCACTGCCCTCTCGTTCTGCATGCAGCGGTCCAGCCAATGGAGGAATTTCACCATGGCAAGGCCGTCTTGCAGATGACAGTCACGCATACCTTCAATCTCAACCGCATTCTTGACGGCCTTCCAGCCCTGCACCGGCGAAGGACACGGCACGAGCCGAGCCGGGCCTATCAGCGAGCAAAGATGATAATTGAGTGTGTCCGTATCTGCCAGGACCCTGCCGTCAAGTTCGCTGAGCGCAATCTCCGTCTCTTCGTAATAGCGGAGGAAGATGCCGTCCTCCTTCAGTTCGGCGAAGCTTGCCTCGGTAACGGGATCTTCCACTATTTCTTTCTGCACAAACCACTCTGCGGTCTCGGGCCCTACAAGCAGAAACGAGATTACAAGGGGATTGTACTCTATGTCCGATGCGCGGACGTTCAGGGTCCAGGCGATGTCATCGAGGGTGTTCAGAAGGATGTAGTCAGCGCCTCGCGCGTCGAGGAAGTCCCGCAGGCGTCCCAGCCGCTCGATGCGGCTTTCTCCTGGATCTACTGTGATTATCGGGGTCTGCGGGATGCCCGGCCTGTCGGTCCAGATGGCATCCAGCATATCCGGTATGCTCACGATATGGCAGGCCGCTCCGTTGGTATTCACCGCCTGTTTGATCCCGGCGATAAAGGCCTGCCCTACGCAGATTCCGTCCACTGCGAAATAGACTTCGCTCTCATCTGCAAATTTCTCCGCAAGCCACCTGTCTATGGGCACTTGCTCTGGCACACGCATCTTGTGAAGCTCCACCCCTGTGCCTTCGAGCTGCTGCAGCGCCTGTATGAAATAGCGGGTGTCCGTCCAGAGGCCGGCGTGGTCCAGTGTGACCACCACGTCGCCTGCTTCCCCGGTGAATCCGGTGAGCCACTGCACGCATTTCCATCGTTCTGCCGGATACTCGCTTCCGTGCGGGTCGGAACCTGTAATGATCACGGCGTCCCAGCCGCGGCTGCGCATCATCGAGCGCAACTGTGCAATCCTGTCTGCGTGAATATTCTCCATATGGATGCTATCTGCTTATTCCGTACGGAAGCGGGTTTCGATGGCGCTGACTATGCGCACAAGGTCCTTGACCGGGCCTTCAAGTTCGAAACCGGTGGCAGTGCGGGTGAAGGTAATGCGGTCCTCGAGCATGCGGGTGAGGCGCATCACGGGGGACTGAAGTCGGAACTTTAGATTCTCTCCGCTCTCATCCTCAAGCACATAGCCGCGGTCGTGCATCAAATCCACCACCCCGAGGCGGATTTCGTCGTAGGCCCCTGGCACAAAAGCATTGCGCCTGCCGAAACCGAGGTGCGGATAGATGGCTGCAAAAACTGCGATTATGGCTGCAATCTTCCATAGCGAGCCGGCACCGTCCTTGAAAATCTCGTCCAGTGTTGTGCCCACTACTCCGAAAACCGAGAGCAAAACGATGAATATGCAGAGTATGATTGCCAGATAGGCAAAGTATTTGATAGCACGTACGATGTATTTCATACTGCGAATTTACTGAAAAATCATTACTTTTGCACAAACTTCAATAATATGGAAAAAGAAGATCCTTTGATGAGAATCGAGCGCGAAGAGCGCGAACGCAAAGAGAGAGGTACGGCCCTCAAGCCTGTAATGTGGGTGCTGGCAGCAATCGCCATCGCCCTGGGCGCCGTCCTTGCATATGTATGGTCCAGCAAGAACAGTCTGGTAAAAGACCTCGAAATCGACAAGCAGCAGCTTACGGAGCAGATTGTAAGTCTCCAGGGAGACTACGAATCCCTCTCCACAGAATACGATTCCGTGAATGCCCAGCTCGACTCCTCCAAGGAGGAAGTGGCTCAGCTCGTGGAACGTATCAAGAAAACCGAGGCCACCAACCGCGCGAAGATGCGCCAATACGAAAAAGAACTCGGCACCCTGAGAAGCATCATGCGCAGTTACGTGAAACAGATCGACTCCCTCAACACCCTCAACAAGAAACTTACGGTGCAGGCTGCGAATGCACGCCGTGAGGCTGCAGAAGCCAACACCCGCAACGCGGCCCTTACCGAGCAGGTCAACGACCTTACCAACAAGGTCGCCGTCGGTTCCGTCATCAAGGCCCGCAGCATTTCGCTCGTCGCCTACGGAGCATCCGGCAAGGTCATGGACCGCAGCAGCCGCGTCACCCAGATGGTGGTGGGCCTTACACTTGCCGAGAACGAACTTGCGCCTACCGGGCCCGTACGCATTTACGTACGCGTCAAGGATCCTGATGGCAACTTGCTTATGGACGGCACCGGAGCAAGTTTCTATCTCGATGGAGAGGCGATGCCTGCAACTGCATCCCGCGAAATCGACTATAACGGCAAGGATGTAGACGTGAGCATCTATGTCAACAATACCGGCGAGTTTGCCAAGGGTATCTACACGGCGGAGGTATTCACCGCCCAGGGACGCCTCGGCAAGGCTGAGACCATGCTGAGGTAATGATTTACCTCCACGTCCCCTTCTGCAGGAGTTTCTGCACCTACTGCGATTTCTATTCGGAGATCGCGTGCAAGGGAAGGGACGAGGCGGCGGTGACCCGCTGGGCAGATGAGGTCTGTGCGGAGATTGCTGCCCGGCGCGAGGAGATTGAGTCCACCCTGGATCTCGATACTTTATACATAGGAGGAGGTACGCCCAGCGTGCTTCCTCTTTCTGTTCTGCGAAGGATACTGGACAAACTGGAGGCCATCCGCGACGGGCAAAGGGCCGGGCCGTGTCCCGTAAAGGGCCCCCGGTCCCGGCATTGCCCGTCCGAAATGCCAGCGCATCCCAACTACACCGAATTCACCATCGAGGTTAATCCCGAGGACATCATAGAGCGGGGGCCTGAATATGTGCAAGGGCTGCTGGACCTGGGCGTAACGCGCATCAGCATGGGGGTGCAGTCGCTGGACGACGGGATACTGCGCTGGATGAACCGCCGGCACTCGGCCGATGGCGCCCGGCAGGCTTTCCGTATCCTTCGGGATTCCTTCGTACTCCCCTGCGCCGTCAGTATCGATCTGATCACCGGAGTGCCGGGAATGACGGAGGAGATTCTGGAGAAGACGCTGGAGGAAGTCATATCCTGGCGGCCGGAACACATCTCCGCATATCAGCTGAGCATTGAGGAAGGCAGCGCCCTTGCGAAGATGATCGAGGATGGGCGGGTGACGGAACTTGGCGAGGAAGAATGCCGCGCTCAGTACGAACTTGTCTGCCGCCGGCTCGCCGAAGCCGGATACCGGCACTACGAGATCTCGAACTGGGCCCTCCCCGGGCACGAAGCCGTCCACAATTCCGCCTACTGGACACGGCATCCCTACGCAGGCCTCGGCCCAGGCGCACACTCATTGTCTGGGTCTGGGGGTTCCACCCCCAAATCCCCCGCGGCTCCCGAACTACCGACATCGCCGCAATGCGGCTCCGTCCCGTTCTCCGCCGTGCGCTCTGAGGAGCGCAAAGAAAAACCCCAGCGTCGCAGCTGGAACAGCCAGCAGCTGTCGGGCTGGACCTCCGAGGGCGAAAATCTCAGCCCCGAAGAAATTCACGAAGAGGAAGTCATGCTCCTCGCACGCACCGCCCTCGGCCCCATCCCCGAAAAGGACTGGTTCATCGCGGACGACATCATCCCTGATCTATTATAATATGTGCTGCGCGGCGGCGTCGAGGGCTTCGTAGAATTCTGGGCCGAAGCGGCGGATGAGAGGGCTGCGAAGGAACTGATATACGCGGATGCCTTCCCGCTTGCCACGTTCGAACGCGGGTCGGCAAATATCCCAGCGATGCAGGTTCAGGGCCATCCCTCCGCCTTTGAATTTCTTTATGCGTATGGGGTACAGAGCGCAGGATACCGGCTTGACAAGTCCGGCTTTCTCGATGGCGCAAAGGCAATTGTCTCCCTCGAAACAACAATATGCACACTCTTCTGTTCCGGGGACAAGCGGGGTCACCAGGTCGCCGTCGCGGTCTACAGCAAAAAAACCGGAAGCTTCTGCAGCGGCCCGCCCTTTTTCCGGGACAAGATGCCGGAAAGCCTGGTATTCCTTTTCGATCAATGGGATTTCTTCTTCTTCCAACGGAGCCCCACTGTCACCCACTATGCAGCATGCTCCCTTGCAAGCCGGATAATCGCATGCAAAATACTCACAAATCACATCCTCACTGACAAGAACGTCCCCGATTTCCACTATAGTACCAAAATCTTCGCGCCTCATTTTATGATATACTCTACTTTACTACCCTTTTCGAGGGCGGAAACTACGCCCATCACATCTTCTGCAGTAACCTTGGAAAGGTAAGTCGAGTAATTGGACAGGACATCCTTCCCCTCGGAATTGCGCAGCAGGAATGCATCCATTACATAATCCGGATCGGCAAGCTCGCCGGCCATTTCCTTTGCAAGGGCAGCCTTGAGCCCCTTCATCGTTTCCGCAGACAGTGATTCTTCCCCAATGCGGACAAGGGCGTCACGCAACCTGCTCATTACTTCCATTGAATTTGCGGGCTCGACACCGGCAGGCAGACCGTCCGACGGGCACGGGCTGCAGTTTATAAAGATGGCTATACGCTCCACCGGAAGCAGTTGCAGTTGCGGGGATATCTCGAAATACTGCCCTAGAGGAGCCATATCCTTTATCAGTTCGCGACGCAAATACTCTACCGCTATGCGGAAAGCGCACCAGTTCTGCATGGTAAAAGGCCTCTCAGCCGCCAATGCAAGATTGGAACTGGATCCCCGGCCTATCAGGCGGTCGGTCTTACCCACGGTATATGTAGACCAGCCGGAACGCAGCTGATACTTAACTTTGGGACGCACAGAGGCACTCCTGCTTACACCGAAGGCTCCAAGAGACCTGACAAGAATCTTCTGCAGAGCATAGGGATTCAGATTCCCTTCTATGAAGATGATCCCGTCCTGACATTTTGAGAACTGGGATGCAAAATACTTCTCGGCATTTTCGGGCAATCCGTCTCCAAGTTTCTCAACGGTCTTGGTTACAGGATAGTAAAAATCCGGGCACATTATACTGTCTGTGACAGCATTGATACCTTCTGTCGACTGGCGGAAATCCTCTTGCCGGAGAGCTTCGCAACGCTTGTAATACTCGAAAGCATCCTGGTTCAAGGACCTGTTCTTATGCACCGAGAGCAGAGAACGGCAAAGCAGGCTGGCTTTGTCGACCGGGGCCGTGCCACGTATGCACATATCCGCGATAGTCACCTCGCAATCCATAGTTATGCCGTTCGCTTCCAGCATATTACGAAAACGCATAGGGCTCATTCCGCAAACATCATACAGCCTCATCATATCTCCAACGAAGGCACTTTCTCCTTCTTTGATGCCCGGTACCTCGGTATAGCCCCCGCGTATCATCATAGCATAACGCAGCTGATTGTCATCAGTCTTCTTGAACACGACTTTCATCCCGTTGGCAAATGTCCATAAAGTGCCGTCAGTCTGTGGATCCACCCCCTCTGACTTGATTTTCATCTTCTTTTCCAAAGGGTAATAGAGAGCCAGGGTGTCACTCGATTTCACGTGGTAAGCCGTATGTTCCGGCGCGGACTTCCACGCACTTTGGAAGGACTGCCGCATCTGTTCCGTATCCAACGAATCGGATGGAGTGTCATAAGTCACCGTAAGATTACGGTTTGGATCGATAAGCGCCGCTATGAAGCGGTTGAACATGGCCCTGTCCTGCTCTACGGGAATCTTGCGGCCGCGGAAGAAGCTGGTTAATTCTTTGGGCGAAAACATCCCCGCTCCATAAATGAAATTGGAGACGCAGTTGGATACATACTCCTTGTTTGTAACCGGGGCATCGGCAACCCTTTCCGCCCACATCTGGAAGCGGGCCTTCGCATCCTGGAATTCTTCCGGCGATACTCCATTTCTGTCAATGTCGGCAAGTATCCCGGCTATCAGTTCCGTTGCCGGCCGTATATCGGCAGAAGGGACTGCAGCTATCAGATTGAACGACTCGTCGGAATCGGTGGAAGCACTGTCGATATGACTGAAGCGGACATAGCCCAAAGGGACATTCTTTTCGGCAAACAGCTCTTCTATGCGCTTGCGGAGAATATACCCCAACTGCCTGGCAAACATATTGGTAACCAGTGGCTGAGGGGTACTCATATATTTGACGGGGGTACGGGAAGAAGAATAGCTGACCTTGATTTCCGAAAGGTCGGAGCATCCGTTTTTCGTATGGACGAAAACAGGTTTGTCAGTGCTGATCCATTTATATTCGTGGATGTTTTCCGCAGGCTTGCGCTTAGGGACAGTAAGCGACATTATATAAAGGCGGTCCTTGAGGCGGTCGACATCGAGGTCGCCGCAGGCCACGATCGCCTGCTCCCCCTGATACTTTCCTATCAGGTCGAACAGCAGAACTATCGTCGAATCCAATGCAACGGATTGGAAGGTCGGCACATCTTCAAAACTGAAGATCGCGGAATGGCCCGTATAGGAGATATACCCGTCCGGAGTATAGCCCACACCCTTCGAAGCGAGGAAGTCATACCCTAATGCGGAACGAGTATCTTCGTGATTGTCAGCACCTTTTTGAATCAGTGCGAAATTGGCATAACCTTTGGAATATGTATTGGGGACCAGATAATATGAGATGCCGTTGGCAAAGCGCCCCGTATTAATGCCGGAACGGCGCTCGAGAGAAGGAAGGTCCTGCGCAGACAACCCGGCATGAAATGCCAGGAGTATTGAAATAAGGATTATGTGTCTGAACGCTTTGAACATAATGAGGCTGTCGGCACAAAAATACAACAAAATTTACTATTTTTGCGATTCGGTAACAAGTATTGAACCAAACATAACTTATACGAAAATGAAAAAGCTTATCATCATTGTAGCAACTATGCTCTGCGGAAGTCTGGCATTCGCCCAGGATCTCGCAACGGTAACGGAAACCTACAACAACGGCATCAATGCCAATGAGGCAGGCAATGTAGAACTGGCTCTCCAGAATTTCAAGGAAGCCCTCGTGATGGCAGAAGCCCTTGGTGAAGAAGGAGCTGCAATTGCAGCCAACTGCAAGAGCTCCATTCCCATCCTCATGTTCTCCCTTGCAAAGAAGGCAGTGAACGAATCGGAATACGACAAGGCTGTCGCAGGTCTTAAGGAGACCATCGAGGCCGCAAACAAATATGGCGTTGACAATGTAGCTGATGATGCCAGCGTGCTTATTCCTCAGGTTCTTATGCAGAAAGCCAACGGATTCTTCAATGACAAGGATTATGCTGCCGCAGCAGCAGCCTATAAGGAAGTCCTCGCAGAAGATGCCGCCAACGGCATGGCAAGCCTCCGCCTCGGTGCAGCCCTCAAGGCTTCCGGCGACAAGGAAGGCGCTGTCGCCGCTTTTCTGGCCGCTATCGAGAATGGTCAGGACAAGGCCGCCAGCAAACAGCTTGTAAACCTTTATCAGCAGGAAGCAGCTGCCGCGCTCAAGGCAAAGAAGTACGATGACGCCATTGCTTCCGCACTTGAATCCAGCAAGTACGACGCCAGCAATGCGAAGGCATTCCAGATTGCAGGCACTGCAGCTTCCAACGGTGGAAAGACCAAGCAGGCAATCGAATACTTCGAGAAGTATCTTGAACTTGCTCCAAGCGCAAAGAACAGCGGAGACATACTCTTCAGCATCGCCGTTTCTTATCAGCAGCTGAAAGACAACGCAAAGGCTAAGGAATACTATCAGAAGGCTGTTGCCGATCCTTCCAAGATCAACCCCAACAACCTGAAGAACGCCCAGGCCATGATTGCCGCCATCAAATAAGGATGAAACACTTCCTGGAACTCCTGGCTCCGGCAAGAAATGCTGACATCGGCATCGCTGCGATTGACTGCGGTGCCGATGCCGTATATATCGCCGGGCCTCAGTTCGGAGCCAGGAAGGATGCCGGGAATTCTGTTGAAGATATCGCCCGTCTATGCGGATACGCCCACAAATTCGGGGCAAGGATATTCGTAACAGTCAATATCATTCTGAGGGACGATGAACTTGAGGAAGTACACCGTCAGATGCTTGCGGAGCAGGAAGCTGGAGTGGATGCCTTTATCATACGCGACACGCGCATATGCTCTTGGAGTGATATCGTTGTACCCCTGCACGCTTCGACACAATGCGCAATCCGCACGGTAGAAGACGCCCGGCGCTATAGCAACGCAGGTTGCAGCAGGATCGTGCTCGAAAGGGAACTCTCCCTTTCCACGGTCCGGGACATTTGCGCGGCCGTGGACTGCGAGGTTGAATTCTTCGTTCACGGCGCACTCTGCGTATGCTACAGCGGTGAGTGCAGATTGAGCGAGTACCTGAACGGACGGAGTGCGGACAGGGGGGAATGCGTACAGGCCTGCCGTTCGATGTACGACCTGGTGGACGAATCCGGCAAGGTCCTGGTGAGGAACAAAGCGCTTCTTTCGCTCAAGGACTTCAATCTGCACGACAGATTGCCCGAGCTCGCAGCGGCCGGTGTCTGTTCGTTCAAGATAGAGGGCCGCTTGAAGAGCATGTCGTATGTAAGGAACATCACCAGATACTATTCCGACGCCCTGGACCGTCTGGTCGCCTCGGAACCGGAAAAGTATGCCCGCGCATCTTTCGGGAAGGTTTCGGGAGGTGTCGCCCCGGATCCGTGGAAGACCTTCAACCGCGGGTACACCGAATTGTTCCTGGACGGAAAGAGGGGGCGCTGGGCTTCGATGGACGCACCCAAATCGATGGGAGAATTCATCGGAACCGTCATCAGAATCCGCCGGTCCGGCAAAGATTCCCTGGAATTGACGCTGAAACCCGCCTCCAGAGGGCTTGAGCTGCATAACGGCGACGGATTCGCATTCGCAGGAAAATCAGGTGTTACAGGATTCCGCGGAGACCTATGTTCAATTAACACAATTGTTTGCAGGTCTGTGGACGGGCTTCGCGAAGGGATGTCTCTCTACCGCAACATCGACACCGCCTTCGAGAAGGAGTTGGACATCAACCCCTGCCGCAGAGAGGTCTCAGTGGCATTGTCCGTTCATGTGCACGGCAAATGGAACATTGATGTTACAGCGGTTTCGGAGGATGGCAGGGAACTGTTGAGCCCCTTCAAGGCGGACCTGGAGAAGGCGGAAAACCGTGACCGGGCAGAAGCGATGCTACGCGAGCAGCTTGGAAAGAGGAGCCTGCATTATCATTTTCATGTAGATTCGGTGGTTTCAGACGTCCCGGGAGCCGCCTTGCCACTGTTGAGCGCGTCCACCATCAACAGCATCCGCCGCCTGACAGCGTCGGACCTGGACATGCTTCCTGTCGGATCGATACCGATGTTGAACGTCCGCGGGGCAAATGGCGCAGCGGCCGTGGAATCCCCCGCCTCCGAGACGCAGAGCGATGCTTCCGCTGCACCGCTGATGCGATCGAAATACTGCATCAGATATGAACTGGGAATGTGTCCGGTTCATCAGGGGGCGAAAGCTTCAGGGCCGCTCTACCTCCTCAACAACGGCCGCCGCCTTGCCCTGCATTTCGACTGCAAGGCCTGCGAAATGCTGGTTATTCCAACGCAAAGGTGAGTTTGACATCGCCGAAGCGGCCTTCGATGGACTTCCCTTTCGTGAAATATGTAGCTCCAAGCTGACCGCGCCACACTACGTCGTCGGATGTGCGGAAGGGGATGTCTATGTCGAATCCATAGGTCTTGGACTTGATTTTTACCGAAGCGGAGCACTTCCAGTTGGTCCGCGTGCCACCGTCATCTTCTACGATAAGGAATGCAAGTTTGTCCAGCTGGTCCGAGAAGTCCGTCACGAGCACGGCGTTGAAGCGCTTCTTTTTCCCCACCTCGCTACGCTTCACCACAACCACGAAATCGGTTACGGAAGGAGTGTAATTCTTGAGCTGTTCTTCGGTGGATGCATAGAATCCGTTTACGCCGCCGCACCAGACGTGGAACTCCGATGCACCGGCGAACCATGGATCGTATTGCCTCAGCATAGTGAAATCCTTGATATAAAGATTGTACTTCTCCTGCTCATCTTCTTCATCTTCATCGTCCCACCAGGACTTTGTCGATAACAGAGAGCCCAACGGGACGCTGCCACAGTCGTCATTCTGGTTGATTACCCACACGGGGCGTTCCCGCGCGACGGTCTCGTCGACAAAAACCGAATCGACGACTTCATACCCCTCTTCGCCGGCGCCGATCACATATGCATAATTGGACTCGGAACCATTCCCGGGATCAAAGGTGATCAAGGGCATCGTTTTTCCGTCCCACTCTTCGGAATATGGCCAGTATATCTGCATTCCGGA